>CAYVGA010000027.1:0-21355 GCA_964449855.1 uncultured Lachnobacterium sp. | reverse complement strand
CAGATGCTCGTACTTATGCAGAATTTGTACAGAAAGCAGAAAGCAAAACAGGCTTCATCCGCGGTATGTGGTGCGAAAGTTTAGACTGTGAACTGAAGATTAAAGAAGATACAGGTGTAACCAGCCGTTGTATGCCATTTAATGATCAGGAACAGATTTCAGATGTATGTGTATGCTGTGGAAAACCAGCACACAAATTAGTATATTGGGGAAAAGCATACTAGGCTTGCAATTATGAGAAAAAAAGGTTATCCTATATATAGGATAACCTTTTTAGAAAATAGGAAGAAGGAATAGCATGAGAGTTGTATTACCCATTGATGTAAGAAAAATTATAGAGAAGCTGGAAGCGAATGGATATGAAGCATTTGCAGTGGGCGGGTGTGTAAGAGACACACTTCTGGTTCGTGAACCCGGAGATTGGGATGTAACAACCTCTGCAACTCCGAAGGAAGTAAAAGCCCTATTTTCGCATACGATTGATACAGGGATTCAGCATGGAACCGTAACAGTTATGATGAATCATGTAGGCTATGAAGTAACAACTTATCGTATTGATGGAGAATATGAAGATGCGAGACATCCAAAGGAAGTGACCTTTACCCAGAATCTGGTCGAGGATTTGAAACGCAGGGATTTCACGATCAATGCGATGGCTTACAATGAATGTGCAGGCTTGGTGGATGAATTTGATGGTGTTGGTGATTTAGAACGGAAAATTGTTCGTTGTGTAGGCAATCCAATGGAGCGTTTTTCAGAAGATGCTCTTCGTATGCTTCGTGCGGTACGTTTTGCAGCACAGCTTGGATTTTCCATTGATGAAGAGACAAAGGAAGCTATTCGTAAACTGGCACCTACTTTGGCAAAAGTTAGTAAAGAACGTATAGCAGTAGAGCTTGTGAAAATTTTGGTTTCGGATCATCCGGAAGAAATCCGTACGGCATACCAGCTTGGTCTGACCAAAGTGTTTATGCCGGAATTTGATGTAGCGATGGAGACCATTCAGAACAATCATCATCATATGTATACGGTTGGAGAACACAGCATTGTAGCAATGCAGAATGTTCGTCCGGAGCGAATGATTCGGCTTATCATGTTATTGCATGATTTGGCAAAACCGGTAGTACTTACCACGGATGATGCAGGATATGATCATTTTGTTGGACACCAGCAGGCTGGTGCCGATATGGCGAGAGGCATTTTACGCCGTCTGAAATTTGATAATGCAACCATTGATTTTGTATACAGGATGATTCGACACCATGATGACCGTCCGCCAATGGACAACAAGGCATTGGTACGCAGACGTATCAGTCAGATTGGTCTGGAAAATATGCCGATGATGATTGAAATCAAGCGTGCGGATATTTTAGGACAGAGCCAGCATCAGTTTGAGCAGAAGATGGGCTATGTCGATGAATTGGAAAAAGCATATCTTGAAGTCATCGAGAAGAATCAATGTGTAGATAAGAGAGAATTATCCGTAAATGGCAGAGATTTGATTGCGATGGGTATGAAACCAGGCGAAGAAATCGGTGTTGTATTGGATTTACTATTTGAGATTGTATTAAACGATCCAAAGTTAAATGAACGTGAAAAGTTATTGGAACGTGCGCATAAGTTGGCAACTCCTTTCATATGATAAACAGATATCATGTTTATCATATGGAGGGGGTTTTTTTGTATAATCAGGTACATAATCAAATAGAGGCTGTTTTGGCACAGTATGAAGTCGAAATAAATGACATAACAAAAGGACGGGGAATACATATTTGTAATACGGACAAAGGTACTTGGGTACTGACAGGCTTTCGTGGAACGAAAGACAAGGGAGAGCTGTTAAGAGCGTATCTGAGCGCATTAAAAGAAATAGGATTTATGGCAGAGCAGATTGTAGCAAACAAGATGGGTGAAGCGGTCACGATAGATGAAGTTACGGGAGAGGGGTTTCTTTTGAAAGAATATATTTCAGGAAGCGAACTGAATGTAAATCAGGTGAAGGATTTAAAAGCAGCGGCCGGTCTTTTGGCACAGTATCACAATACGGCATCCAGACTGCCGGTCGATGATAGCTATATGCATATGGAGAGTGATACGATTATCCTGCAGGAAAAAGAAAAACATGAGCGTGAACTGGTAAAGGTAAAAAATTATATACGCAATCGAAAAAAGAAAAGTGAATTCGAAAGAATTTATCTGAATGCTTATGAGCCTATGCTACAGACGGCAAGAGAAGCACTGTTACTATTAAAAAAGAAAAGTGAGGCAGATCCATGCAGATGTTTTTGTCATTGCGATTATAACCAGCACAATATTTTATGGACCGATAAGGGCTGGCAGATTGTAAATTTTGAAAATATAAGCTATCGTTGGTGTATTTGGGATCTGGCAAATTTTTTACGTAAGATGCAGGAAAAAAATAATTGGGAGCCTGGCATTGGAAATGAAATTTTGAAAAGCTATATGAATGTACGTCCATTATCAGAAACGGAATGTGAAAAGCTGTATGCTTTATTGCTTTTTCCTGAAAAATTCTGGAAAGTAACGAATCATTATATGAATTCGAGAAAAAGCTGGATATCGGAACGGGATATCGAAAAGTTAAGAAAGGTGATAGAGCAGGAAGCACAAAGGCTGCGGTTTGTGGAACAAATGTTTCGAGCGTAAGTAGAACATGACTTAGGAGTAGTAAATTTATTAGGATAACTGTTTTTCTATATACAAAAATGGAAACAAAAAGATTTCCATTTTTGATATGTTATTTAAGGAAAAGATATAATAAGATGAGAGATGTCAAAGATATAGAATATTTTGATAATTTTAAGACAAACTATAGAATATAGTAGAATGGAGAAACAAATGGAAAATAAAATCTTAAAGACTCTAAAAAAAATAATGGTAATAATGATGGTATATACGCTACTTACTGTTGTAAATGTAAGTAGCGTTACAGAGTTAGATATCATTCCGCTTGGTGAAAAAATCGAGTCTGATTATCCGGAATTAGAATAAAATAAAATGAAAATCGTTATAGAGATTACTTTTAAATAATTCAGCTTGTGTTAGAGAATTTGTTATTAATAAATTAGAATACGCATAATTTGCAAAAAGGGTAAGCAAATCTTGTTGATGTAGTTCTCCAAGGGCTTGAGCATAATTAGCATAAATCACACCAATAGAGTTTAGGGAACATGTAACAACAGGCGAAGAGAAATAGGGTGTAAGTTCAACAAGTTCTTCAAATCTTTGTTGTTCATATAAAGTTGAAGAAAGATTACAGAGAAGTATTGCAAAAACTCTTCTTTTTTGTAATATGTCTAGATTAGAATGTTCATAGAAATCAAGCAATTGATAAAAATAAAGAGTTCCTTTTGCTGGTGTGATTTTACACAATTCTTTACAATAATTATTTAAGATTGTTAATTCAAGCCAAGAAAGTACGTAGTTATTTATATTATAAAAGTCAAAATCAGATAGAGTTATACGAATTGAACGTAATAAAGCTTCAGTACGGTCACCACTGATTGACATATTACAAGCATTTCGATAGGAAGCGTATTGGATATATAAGGTGTCTTTTGATGAACATGCGGCTTCTAATTTTTTTGTTAAATCGAAAATAGCTTTTTTATTTGAAAGAGGGGTGTGGCTTAATTTAAGCCTTAAGTTTTGAAGGTTTGATTCGTGTTTGCTGCCATAAAATGTAAAAATTGCATCTGAAATTCCAAGTCTCTGCAAAAGAGATTGTGCAAGCGCAATATTTGGCTGCAAAGAATTATTTTCTATTTTGGACAATTTTGATTTACTGCAAAGTCCTATACAGAGAGTTTTCTGAGAAATATTTTGCTCAATACGTAATTCTTTAATTAACCGTCCTAATGTAAGTGTATCCTGAGAAAAAAGGTCATAGATGCCATCTGAAAATGCCGAGGTGTCTATGACTTTTTTTCGTTCATAGGAAATGAATGGAATAAGTTTTACTTCGAGTGAATTATCAAATAAAGAGATATTCAATACATTATAAAGGTAATTGTATATAGTGGTTGCATAACAACTGCCTATGGAATGAGCTGAGAAAAAAGCGGTTTTAAAGTATCGGAGTGCAGTACATGTATTATCAGAGTAGTAATATCCCAGTCCTGTTAAAAATGTAAGTTGGTGTAAGCAGGTATTATCCGTATTGTTAATCATTTGAAACCGAGTATCCTCGGATATTTTTAGTGCCGATGAATAATTTTTTGTAGCAAAAAGATATTTTGAATATACAATGGAAGTTTCTGCAAGAAGTTTATCTTTTTCGTGAAATGTAAGTGGGCAGTTTTGTAAATAGGTGAAGAGTTGGTTGGAAATTGATAGTGCAGTATCTAATTTGTCTAAATAAAGGCATTCATGTGCAATTTGAATAAGTAATTTTAGTTCATTAACAGATAATAATAATTCACTAAAATCCGTTAAATGGATGTTTGGACGAGAAATATGTAAGGCTGTTAATAGTGTTTTATAAGTTTCAATATGTTTTTGGCAACCAGAACGAAATTGCAGTCTGCAATGTAAAAGTAACCACTCTTGATAATAGTATTTATTTTGGGCAAAGTTTTTTTCTTCTATTTTATTTAATTCATCATATGTGGCTTTTAATTGCCAATGCTCCAAATAAAAGTCTGCTCGTTTTAAAATATAAAAACAGTCAAAGTCTGTTCGGTTAGCAAAAATAGGTAATGCTTCACAAGCTACACCGGTACGTGACATTAGTGCTTGAAAGGTAGAAGGACTTACCCCTGCTGTTCCATTTTCGATTCGGGAGAGAGAAAGGACGGAACATATACCATCTGACAATTTTTCCTGCGTTAATTTTGCCTTTAAGCGTGCTTCTCGGATTATGGTTCCAGCATTTTGTATTCCCATATAGAATTCTCCTTTTATTATTGTATTTGTTGTATTATATGATGTGGGTGTCAAAAGTACATCCAGCATCTGATTTTAGTTCCTTGATAACTGAATAAAGCTATGTTTTATTGCTGATTTTTGGTAAAATATAGACATAAGAAATATATTTTACGAGGTGCAGCAATGTCTTTTGTTTTGAATAATTACCAGCAGGTTTCTCTCTTTGACTCACTTGGCTTTTTATCTGAACGCAAACAAAAAATACTGGATAAATCATGGGCAAAACCATTCTCAGACCATATTTTTTCAAATATTGATGAGATGATGTTTGCACCTCTCTACAGTGATAAGAGAAACTCACGTCCTAATGCTCCGGTTAATGTTATTGTAGGAGCACTTATCCTTAAAGAACTGAATGGTCTCACGGATGATGAAATCATTGAGGAATGTGAGTTTGATTTCCGATACCAGTATGCCCTTCATACTACCAGTTATGAGAACCAGCCTTTGAGCGACCGCACATTCAGCAGATTCCGTGAGAGAAATGCCGCATATGAACTTGTTACAGGCAGAGACCTTATTCATGACTGTATCGTTTCTCTTTCTGAAAACATACGCAAATATATGGATATTTCTCCAGCAATCAAGCGAATGGACAGCATGATGATTGAGTCCAACATCCGTCAGATGGGGCGTTTGGAACTTTTATATACCTGCCTTGCAAACCTTGTTCGTGAAGTGGCACGTGATGGACAAACAGACCTGCTTGAAGGACTGAGGGACTATGAAGATCCCAATAACAGGAACCGCGTAGTATACCATGACCAGTCCACACCACAAAACGAAAAAATCCAGAAAATCATCAACGATGCCGTTGCCCTGCTTCCTAAATGCAAGAATGAGTATGGACAGACAGATGATTACCAGCTTTTGCAGAGAGCCATCGATGAGCAGACCAAAAATGATGATAAAGGTAAGCCTGTTCCAAAAACCAAGGAAGACGGCATGTCTCCTGACATTCTTCAAAACCCATCTGATCCGGATGCAACCTATAGAAGCAAATCGGGCAAATCCCACAAAGGCTATTCCGCAAACCTTGTTGAAGCTGTAGATGAAAAAGGCTCTGTGATAGTTGATTATCAGTATGATGTTAATACAAGAAGTGATGCCTCTTTTATCAAAGAGTATATAGAAAACTCTGAGATTTCAGAAGAAACATCTGCCCTTATTACAGATGGTGCATATGCCAGCGAAGAAGCTTCCATACTGGCTGCCGGTAAAAACATTGGCCTTTTAACTACAGGACTTCTTGGACGTAAACCCAAAGAAATACTGGGACAGTTTGAGCTTGATAAAACTGGTTATAAGGTAACCGGCTGCCCGGCTGGCAATAGTCCCAAAAGTGGTTCTTATATAAAACAAACGGATTCCATAAGAGTATCTTTCCATAAACACCAGTGTGAGGGATGCCCTTACCAAAGCGAATGCAATCCTGATATAAAACCAAGGACAGCCAGCCTTCTTATTCCACTAAAGTCCAGAAGACGTATTCTGGAATCAACAGAGATTATGGATGACGAAACCCGAACACTCATAGGAAGGATTCGCAATGGTGTGGAAACGGTTCCATCTATTATTAGAAATAAATACATGGTAGATAAAATGCCAGTCAGAGGAAAGCTGAAGACAAAACAGTTCTTTGGCTTTAAAATTGCTGCCCTGAATGTCAGTAAATTAATACGCTTTACCAAAGGAACGCTGAAATGCAGAAGCTTTGGGATGGCATAAAGGGAAAAATTCCCTGCTATCTTGATGTTTCATTTAAAAACATAGTTTTATTCAGTTGTCAAAAAACAAAAGTAACTGTATGTGTGTCAAAAGCCTTTTAAAAAACTGACTTTTGACACCCACATCATTATATATTTTAAACTGTAGAAAATCAAATAGAAAAATCGTGGTAATTATATATACATAAATGGAAACAAAAAGATTTCCATTTACTTATCTGTTATGTTTATTTTGTAGATATATAATTAAACTAACTAAGAGAAAGACTTAGAGTATAGAGATGAAGAAAGGAGACGCCAGAAATGTATTCAATCGAGTTTACGGAGGAAGAATTAATGGAGATGGAATCTAATGATAACGTAGATTTAGGAAAATGTGCCGCAGGTCCAATTCAAAACCATAGAAGATATTAATTCTAGAATGAAAGATTGTTCCGAGAGTAGCAATTGTTACTCTCGGCATTTTCTGTGCAGATAAAATGTTTTACGAATTATTAAATGGAAAATTAGAATGGATAAGTAAAATTGATGGAAATTATTCTTTAAAAGGAATTGAAGAGAAAAAATATGTGACAGAATTAGATGAAAATACTGTAATGATTATTGATAGTATTCAGAATAGATGTTTTGTTTTACCTAAAGATGCACTTAAAGATGGTGTAAGTGAAGAAGTATATAAGGAGATATATGGTAAAATAGATAATATTTATCATGAGATAAATAAGTATAAAGACAATGTAACTTTTATTTTGGCCATAACATATAGTTGTAATTTGCATTGTTCATATTGCTATCAACAAAAGGATGTATCTTTGGATAAAAAACTAATTTCAGAGGAAAATCTTGATAAGATTTTTGAGATTATTGAACAGTATATGAAAATTCATCCTGAGAAAATAGTAGATTTAGGATTATTTGGAGGAGAGCCACTTCTTATAAAAAATGAACGTATAATAGATAAAGTATTTGCATTTTGCAAAAAAAATGGTTTGCGTGTACATATTACAACGAATGGGTGCTATTTAGATTACTATATGAAAAAATTAGTAATTAATCGTAATTTTATTAGCACGATTAATCCTACAGTTGACAGTGTTCAATTAAACTATTTAACTAGATGTAGTATGGATTCAAATCAAAATACTGATGATGAAACGGAAAAATTAATGAAATGTATAAAAACTCTTTTATATTATGGAATTCATGTGAATGTTGCAACGAATGTAGATAGACATAATTATAAACAAATATGGAAAACATATGAAGATTTTAGAATGCTAGGACTGATGGATAGTGAGATATTCACATGGTGCATTGGACGTGTAGATGATAGATTATATGAGACAGAATATCCTGATATAATTATGGAAAGTGAAATAATACCAGAACTACAAAAAAGAGAATTGCCTTATAACATGCAGGCTGCATTTTTAAAGACATCATATAATCTTGTTGAGAAAATGGGATTAAAGTTTAATCAAAAAGAGTTAAAAGGACAATATAATTATTGTTGGAATTCTTCCGATAAAGACAAAGTCTTTTATATTGACAATAATTTAAAAACGTATCGATGTACATATACAGTTGGAAGACCTCAATATAGTATTTTTGACTTTTCGCTAGAGGCTCTTGAAAATTATAAGATTGTTCCTCGTACATATGCATCTTATAAAGAATGTAAAGAATGTAACATTGGTGGGTATTGTGCAGGCGGTTGTCAATTATCTCATGGCATTGACTTTATGAGATGTTGTGAGTATGAGAAAAAATCCTTTTCGTATTTTATTGATAAGACATTTCGACCTTATGTAAAAGAACTATACAAGGAGATAATTGATATAAATGAGAAATAAATTTCAGATAGATTTCATAGACATGATGTCTTTTATGAATGGATTGGTATTTTTCGCCCCTGTTGCTTTATTAGTACGTACGCAGGCTGGAATTGGTTTAAGTTGGTTTTTTATTTTACAGGCAATTCTTTCTATTATAATTTTTTTGTTCGAAATTCCAACAGGGAAATTAACAGATAAAATAGGATATAAAAATGCACTTGTTTTATCGCAAGTGATGATGTTCTTAGCAAGAGGATTATTGTTCTGTGCTTTTTTAAAGAAAAATTTATTGTTATTTGTAATAGAAGCAGTTGTGGAGGGCATTGCAATCTGTTTTTCATCAGGAACACAAAGTGCTTATCTTTATAACACCGTTCAAGAAGAACTGTTTGCAGTAAAAAGTGCACGTGTTTCAAATTTTGGTACGATTGGATTTGTAATCAGTACAATTTCTTATGCATTTATATATTCAGAATTTACAATTAGTGGATTGTTGATAGCGACTATTATAACGAGTTTTTTGGGTGTGATAGCAGCAATTGGTATTCCCAAGGAGAAGAAATCTGAGAAAAACGGATTCGAGGAAAAGATATCATCATACAAAGGCACATGGAGTCAGATTTGTACAGGAAAACCACTGCTTTTTGTGGTATTACTGGCTTGTATAAATATCAGTTATATTCTGATAAATTTCTTTTATGTTGATAAATTACAAGTATGCCATTTGAGTGAAGAATGGCTTACGCCAATTATATTGGGATATTCTATTATACAATTACTGGCAGAAAAAATACTGGAAAAAATAGAGAAGAGTAAATATATTGTAATGTTTGTTTTTGCATTTGTAATTGCTGGTTTAAGTATGATAGTATTTGCTATTACATCCAATGTGGTAATTGTAATTATGGTGATGTTATTTCTTCCATTGTTGATTGATTTACCGGCATATATTTTGGATGTGATACAGAATAATTACATTGACGAAATGAAGCAGGAAGATAAGAGAGCCGAAATCCTTTCTGTTTTCAACATGGGGGTAAATTTGGTGGAGAATTTCTTTTTATTTGCATCGGCATTTGTGGCAGACTTGGGGGTATCTGCAAGTTTCCTTATTATAGGGACAGGTATGATAGTATTGGCTATTTTTTCATATAAAGTTTTAAAACACAATGCATAATTAAATGGGTTTTATAAGACCAGATACACGAAGAGTTCACAAGCGGACTCTTCGTTCTTTTTATCAAATCCATAATTATTTTCAACTAGCACAACAAGTTAAGGTAGAAAAGAGGAATAAAATAAGGTATACTTGACCTATGAAAAAAAAGAACATAAGACAATGTATTTTATATGGGCTATGCATGGTACTCATTTCTATGTGTGTGATGTCCTGCGGAAGAAACACGGCAGGAAAGGATGATGCGGATTCTCAAATTGGAGAAAATACAGAGGGCATTCACTCAGAAGAGAGTTCCTTGTTTTTAATTGTAAAAAATGATACGACAGAAGAGTC
Source organism: uncultured Lachnobacterium sp. (assembly GCA_964449855.1). GTDB lineage: Bacteria > Bacillota > Clostridia > Lachnospirales > Lachnospiraceae > Roseburia. The sequence continues at coordinate 11,333 of CAYVGA010000027.1, read as the reverse complement.
GCTGGTGTTGTATTCTTATGATACAGGATTGGAACATTATTATGAATATGGTTTTTTGACCAAATTTAAAGATAAGTATGGGAATTTTTCACCAGCAGCGGAATTTACTGCCGGCAGAGTGGTTACAATAGGAGAAAGGGATGCGGATGGATATCTGACAGAACTTCAGTTATCGGATGAAGTATGGGAATATGAAAAGATCCGTCGTTTTTCAATCGATGAAACAAAAGGTATATTTACCATTGCCGATACAAAATATTCGATTCGGGAACGAGTATATGTTTTCTCGAATGGAGAACGAATTGCGTTAACTGATTTATCGGATGAAGATATTCTGACTGTAGTTGGAAGTGGGAAAAAGATTCTCTCTGTTGTGGTAACGACGGGTCATGGAAATTTAGCACTTCGTAATACGGAATTATTTGAAAATAGTTTTTTGCAACTGAATAATGATATCTTTGTTCTTATTTCAGATACTATGGAGATAGAATTGCCGGAAGGTGTTTATACATTAAAAGTAGCAAATGATGGTTGGGGAGGCACGACAGAAATTGAAATCATTCGTGGGGAAACGACGGAGATTGATTTAGATACTTTAAAAGGCGAAGGGAAAAAGAAAGGGCTGGTGACTTTTGAGATTAACGTAGAAGATGTTAAGGTTTATATTGATCAGGAAAAGGTCGACCATTTGCAGGCAGTTGAAATAACTTATGGTACACATCTGCTTGAAATAAAAGCGGATGGCTATGATGCATGGAAAAAGTATTTATTTGTGAATTCGGCAGAGGCAGTAATTGAGATTGAGCTGACAGAAGAGTCGGAGGAAGAAGACTCAGAAGAAGACTCAGAAGAAGATTCAGAAGAGGAATCCGAAGAATCCGAAGAAGAAACAGAGCGTGTAGAAAACTCCGAAATGGAATAGAGTGCTTTTGTGTGCCTTGAAAATAAGGGGTTTTCACCTTGACAAATGAAAGGAAAGGAAGTATAACTAATAATGCAGATAATTTGGGATGGAAGCTCAAATTATAATAAGTGAAAGTAGTAGGAGGAATATACAATGAATAAGACAGAATTAGTTGCAGCTATGGCTGAAAAAACAGGTCTTTCTAAAAAAGATGCAGAAGCAGCATTAAAAGCGTTTACAGATGTTGTTGAAGAAGAATTAAAGAAAGGTGAAAAAATCCAGTTAGTAGGATTTGGTACTTTTGAAGTTTCTGAAAGAGCAGCTAGAACAGGCAGAAACCCACAGACAGGCGAAGAAATGCCTATCGCAGCTTCTAAAGCTCCAAAATTCAAAGCTGGCAAAGCATTAAAAGATGCTTTAAACTAATTCCATGAGATTAGATAAATTTTTAAAGGTTTCTCGATTAATTAAGAGAAGAACCGTGGCCAATGAAGCCTGTGATGCAGGCCGTGTCAGTGTAAATGGAAAACCAGCAAAGGCTTCGGTAAATGTAAAAGCTGGGGATATCATAGAGATTGCTTTTGGGCAGAAGACCGTTAAGGTAAAAGTAGTGAATGTCGTAGAAACCACCAAAAAGGAAGAAGCAAAAGATTTATTTGAATATGTATCATAATTTTAAGGACCTCCTAATATAGTTATTATATAGGAGGTTTTTGTATGGAAGAAAACAAAACAGTGAAGTCCCATAAAATTATATTGGGCAATCGAAATAATGGCAGTATTACAGGGGTTCTGGATGTAATCTCATTTGACATTACCGAGGTGCTATTGGAAACAGAGCAGGGGATGCTCAATATCAAGGGTAAGGATTTGCATGTGAATCGTCTGAATCTGGAGAAAGGTGAAGTGGATGTGGAAGGAACCATAGACGCATTATCGTATTCCCAGGTACCTGCCAGTATCAAAAAGACGGAAGGATTGTTAAATAAGTTTTTCAAATAAGAATAGTTGAAAATACATAATCCTTTGCGTTATAATACCTAGAGAAAAAGATGGACGAGGTATCGACATGAGTGCAAAACATCAGAAATGGAAACATAATCCCGGAACGGTAAGTATTGTAGTTATTGTAATCGCCTTTTTAGTGGTTATGTCTATCCAGATTTTAAAACTGAAACAAAAAGATGATTTGCTGGCAGAGAGGGAAGCAATCCTCGAACAGCAGGTGACGGAAGAAATGGAACGGGCAGAAGAAATAGAAGAATTGGATTTATATACACGTTCCATGGAATACATAAAAGAAATGGCCAACAAAATGGGATTGGTATTTGAAAATGAAATTATTTTTAAGGAAAGCGACGAATAATGTGTATTCGTCGTTTTTTTTGACGAACGATTCCTAAAAAACCTTTCGTGATTTTGACAAAGTATGCAGAGGGAGACCTTTATAATGACGACACAGAGCCATATTCGTAAAATTACCCTGGCTCTGAATCGTTATCAATAAATTATGGAGGTCGATATGAAAAAAGGAGCAAAATGGGTATGCAAAGAATTGGGAAAGGCCGTGCTGGCATTTTTTAGCAGTTACGTAGGAATAGAAGGGTGTTTTCCATTGCTGCCCGCATATTTTGCATTGTGCAGCAGAAAGGGACAAGTTTCTCTTTTGGTGGTGGTTGGTGCCCTGGCAGGCATGGTATCGTTTATGCCTTTGGAAATTATGTTAAAATACATATTTGTTTTGGCAGTGATTGGTGTGGGGATAAAATTATACATATGGTCAAATCGTTATTCGAATCATTGGACGACTGCAGCGATTGCGGCGCTTGCAGTAACAGCCATGAATATATCCGGCAATATATTTGCCATGGAAGGTGTTCCTCTTTTGCTTGCAGGGGTTTATGAAGGCCTTATGGTATTTGGTATTACATTAGGCCTGCAGTGGATCATCCGGATTCCATACCAGTGGATTTACAAATTAAAGCAGGAAGCACCAAAGAAACCTGTAGCGGTCTGGCGGGAAAAAGAACAGCAGACCCAGCGTATGGAATCGTTTGCTTATGCAGTCAATGGTTTATCAGACGCTTTTTTTGCAATGAGCCAGCCGAAAGAAAAGGTGGCAATGGAAGAAGTCTCGGTATTAGAGCAGGAGGTTACAGGAAAGCTTTGTGCCAGTTGTGATGGATGTGCGATTTGCTGGAATGAAAACCGTATGCGCCGTCAAGGCGGAATACGGGCACTTTTGCATGCGGTAGTGAATCACAGCTCCAAAGAAGAATTGTTGTATGAAGGGTATGTGGATAATTGTATACAGTATCCAGATATGGTGGAAGAAGCAATACAAGCATTTACCCGATTGGAATTGAACTATGCATGGCATAACCGCCTGTGTGAAAACCGATATGTGATTGCGCAGCAGTTGGATGCGATGGCAGGTCTGATGGAAGAATGGGCAAAATCCCGTGTTCGAATGGATGCACAGTATAAAAATCTTATGGCACAGATTGTGTATGAAGTAAAGGAAAAAGGATTGGTGATAGAGGACCTTCATATTTATGAAGACAATGGTAGGCTTTGTGTGGAAGGATATGTTTCGAGCAAATGGAATGGTGGTATTCCGGTAAAACATTATCTGAGGGCAGTAGAGAAAGCAATGAAGAAACCTTTGCGTTTGGGAAAAGAATGTAAAACGATATTGACACAGGAAGCGGTACTTTTATCAGTATATGAGGATACTTTATATTATGGTTTGCAGGGAATTGCGGCAGAAAAAAAATATGATTCCGCAATTAATGGGGATAGCTATTCTTTTTTTTCAATGGATGATGGAAATTATCATATTTGTCTTTCGGACGGCATGGGTTCCGGCAGCCGTGCCAATCAGGAAAGTGAGATGGTTGTGGAATTGCTTCAAAAATTTATAGAGGCGGGCTTTCGAAAGGAAACGGCAATCCAGCTTATGAATTCAGCAATGGTGCTGCAGGGCGAAGAAAATAATTATTCAACCTTGGATTATGCGATGGTAAATATGTATACGGGAGAGATGGAACTTATCAAAATCGGGGGTGCTGCAACATTTGTAAAAAGAGGGAAGGAAGTGGAGTGTTTGGATTTTGGCACACTTCCGGGAGGTGCAGATGTGCGGATGGAAATTGAAAGCCGGAAAAAACAATTGCAAAATGGCGATTTTCTTGTCATGCTGACAGATGGTGTGATAGAATATCTTCATGTTAGAAATCCAAAGGATACATTGCAGGATATGATTGCAATGATTGAAACAGAGAATGCAGGTGTACTGGCAGAGACCATTCTGCAGCAGGTGCTTGCATGTACGGGTGGACGTGCATTGGATGATATGACCGTTCTGGTCACTGGAATTTGGGAGAAATAATGTTATTACATAAAGTACAAAAGCAAATTAGAGAACAAAATATGATAGAGCCCAAAGATCGGATTATTGTGGGACTTTCGGGTGGAGCAGATTCGGTGTGTTTATTTTTGGTCCTATGTACACTAAGGGATGAGATGCAGTTTTCTGTAGAAACTGTTCATGTGGAGCATGGAATTCGAGGAGAAGAAAGCAGACAGGATGCATTTTTTGCAGAAACACTGAGCAGACAATGGAATGTGCCGCATCGAACGATTGCCATTTCTGTTCCGGAATATGCGTCAGAGCATGGTTTGGGCTTTGAAGAAGCCGCTAGAATACTGCGTTACGAGATTTTTGAGCAGGTGGCAAAAGAACGGAATGCAAAAATTGCACTGGCACACCATATGGAAGATAATGCAGAAACGATTTTGTTTCAACTGGCAAGAGGCAGTTCGCTGACCGGGTTATGTGGCATGCGGCCTGTGCGGAAAAGTGAAAGCGGCACGATTTATATTCGTCCACTGTTATCTTTGCATAGAAATGAAATCGAATCCTATCTGGATGTGCAAAAGCAGGCATATTGTACGGATTGTACAAATATGGAAAATGAATACAGCCGGAATTATTTGCGGAATGTGATTCTTCCGGAGTTTCGAAATATCAATTTGCAGACGGTTGCACATATCAATGAAACGGCAGAACGCTTGAATGAGGTGCGTGGATTTTTGGAAGAAGAGGTAGAGCGTCATTGGAATGAAGCAGCGATTGTTGGGGATGGCATTTTTCTGGATTTAGAAAAGTTAAATCGTCTGCATATTGCAGTACAAAGGGAAATTTATTATAAAGCAATTGCAAGGATGGCAGGTGGAAAGAAAGATATTTCTTCGGTACATGTGGAGCAGTTAATGGCTCTTTCTAAAAAACAGTCAGGAAAAGAAGTGACGCTGCCAAACGATGTGATTGCAGTCAAAGAATATGAAATGATTCGTCTTTTCTTAAGAAATGTATATGAAAGAAACATATATGAAAGAAACGCATATGAGAGAAACGCATATGAGAGAAATTTATATCAGAGAAAAGTAGAAAAGAAATCCGTTGGAAACAAAGATGTTGCCGAATGTGGTACAATTTGTGCAAAAAACCAGCAAATGGAAGTGACTGCAGAAATGTTGGAGAGACTTTATCTTGAGAATGAAAGACTGTCAATTCCATTTCTGGATGGAAAAACACAGATACAGATAGCTGTGTTTGAAAATAATATTTTTATGGACGAAATTCCACGAAAAACATATACGAAATGGTTTGATTATGATAAAATAAAAGGTGGATTTTGTATAAGGAGGCGTCAAAGTGGGGATTATCTTATTTATGATGCGTCTGGTCATCGCAAGAAATTGAAACAATATTTTGTGGATGAAAAAATCCCTGTTACAAAACGAGACAAAATATGGATTTTAGCACAGGAGCATCTGGTGCTTTGGGTCGTTGGCGGCCGTATAAGTGAGCATCTGAAAGTTACCGGTCATACAAAATCCATTGTAGAAATCACAATTCAGGAGGAAACTTAGTATGAGTAAAGCAGACAATGCAAAAATTTCTGTTCATTTGACAGAGGAACAAGTGAATAAGAGAATTGCAGAAATCGGTGCAGAAATTACAGAACGTTTTAAAGGCGAATCCGTATATTTAATCTGTATTTTGAGAGGTTCCATTTTCTTTACAACAGAGCTGGCAAAGAGAATTGATTTACCAATGGAAATCGATTTTATGACAGTATCCAGTTATGGTGCTGAAACCGTATCTTCCGGTGTCATTAACATCAAAAAGGATTTGGAAGGTTCGATTGAAGGAAAAAATGTAATTGTAGTAGAGGATATTATTGATTCCGGTAATACACTCAGTCGTTTGCTGCAGTTATTTAAGAGCAGAAATCCAAAAACACTTATCTTGTGTACATTATTAGATAAACCGGCACGTCGTGAAACCGAAGTGGCAGTAGATTACACAGGCTTTGTGGTGCCGGACAAATTTATCGTAGGATATGGTTTGGACTGGGATCAAAAATATCGCAATCTTCCATATATTGGATTTGTGGAAGATTAAAAGAAAAAATTGAGGAGAAAAAGATTTGAATACTAAGACAAAGAATAATGGTTTTGGTGGATGGGGTCTGTATGTGATTTTTATTCTTGCATTTGTGCTGATTGCATATAGTATGAATATTACCAATAAACCAACAACTATTACGAAAGCAGAATTTGAAAGGGCATTGCTGGCGGATCAAGTGAAAAGTGTTCGCATTTCACAGAATACCCAAGTGCCAACAGGTAGTCTGACCATTTTGATGAATGATGAAGAGACCTATACGATGTATGTATCGGATGTAAATGAGATGCAGACATTGATGCAAGAGTACAATTTTGGAAGTTTTTATTGTACGAATGTACCACAAAAAAGCTGGATTGAAACATTTCTGCCATATTTGTTGATTTTTGGTGCGTGTTTTATTTTCTTTATGATTATGAATAACAATGCAGCCCAGCAAAATGGCGGTGGCAGCAAGATGATGAATTTCGGCAAGAGTCGTGCGAAACTTACGACAGACAGCGACAAGAAAGTGACTTTCCAAAATGTTGCGGGTCTGCAGGAAGAAAAGGAAGAGCTGGAGGAAATTGTGGATTTCCTTCGTGCACCAAAGAAATATACCCAATTGGGAGCACGTATTCCAAAGGGTGTGATTTTGGTAGGACCTCCGGGTACTGGTAAAACCCTTTTGGCAAAAGCAGTAGCAGGGGAAGCCGGTGTACCATTCTTTAGCATTTCCGGTTCCGATTTCGTGGAAATGTTTGTTGGTGTTGGTGCATCCCGTGTGAGAGATTTGTTTGAAGATGCGAAGAAAAATGCACCATGTATTGTTTTTATTGATGAAATTGATGCAGTGGCAAGACGCCGTGGTACTGGTATGGGCGGTGGACACGATGAACGTGAACAGACCTTAAACCAGATGCTGGTAGAGATGGATGGTTTCGGTGTGAATGAAGGCATTATCGTAATGGCTGCTACAAACCGTGTAGATATCCTTGACCCGGCGATTTTACGTCCGGGACGTTTTGACCGAAAAATTGTAGTAGGTCGTCCGGATGTCAGCGGTCGTGAAGAAATCTTAAACGTTCACGCAAAGAATAAGCCGCTTGGTGATGATGTGGATTTGAAACAGATTGCACAGACAACGGCCGGATTTACAGGTGCAGACCTTGAAAACCTGTTAAATGAAGCTGCAATTACAACTGCACGTGAGAATCGTGCGTATATTACACAAGGGGATATCCGCAAATCTTTTGTCAAAGTGGGTATCGGTGCAGAAAAGAAAAGCCGTGTGATTTCTGATAAAGAAAAACGTATTACAGCATATCATGAAGCCGGACATGCGATTTTATTCCATGTACTTCCGGATGTAGGACCTGTGTATACCGTTTCTATCATTCCGACAGGAACAGGAGCAGCAGGTTATACCATGCCGCTTCCGGAAAAGGATGAGATGTTCAATTCCAAAGGCCGCATGATTCAGCAGATTATCGTAGGCCTGGGCGGCCGTGTCGCAGAGGAACTTGTTTTTGAAGATATCACCACTGGTGCATCACAGGATATCAAAGTGTGCACTCGTACAGCTCGTGATATGGTCACACGTTTTGGTATGTCAGACAATGTTGGTCTGGTTTGTTATACCAATGATGATGACGAAGTATTCATCGGACGCGATCTTGCACATACCAGAAGCTATAGCGAAGGTGTGGCAACAGCAATTGATGCAGAAGTGAAACGTATCATTGATGAAGCCTACGCAGAGGCAAAACGTATTATCATTGAAAACCGCAGTGTATTAGACAGTTGTGCAGAACTTCTTTTGGAGAAAGAGAAGATATCGAAAGAGGAATTCGAGGCTTTGTTCGATTAAGTGCACTTTTTCGTAATTATTCAGGTGTTGAATAACTATAACAGTTCAGTCCTGCAAGTTTGATTTGGTTGTTACGAAAATATACGAAAACAAAACCGGGTTGAAAAAACCCGGTTTTTTTATGCATATTTTTAAGAATGTTGGAAATAATGTAAATAGGAGATGAAAAAGTGCACAAAAAAAGATGCAAACTTTTGTTAAGTTTGTGCACACTTTTTAGCGGGTTAGTGATATTATAATCCATGTAAAAACCCCCCAATACATTATATATAGTTTTTACTAACCCCATAGTAAAAATACCTTCTCCTAAAAAGACAGCAGATCGATTGGCTGTCTTTTTTACTGTCTAAAATATGAAAGATGGGTGTGCTGTAGGGAAAATATTTGAAGTGGTTATATGTAAATTAGGTCTATGCGAAAGTTGGTTGTGCCGTAGGGAAAATATTTGAAATGATTACATGTAAATTAGGTCTATATGAAAGTTGATTTGAGATGAGACCTAACTATATGCTAGAAATAAGGAAAATTAGAAGAAAAATTTCCCTTATTTCTAGCATTTATTTGTATAGACCTAATTTGGCGTTGAACATGGGAAAATTTTTCGTTAGTAGCATATAAAATTGGCTATAGACCTAAAAGGAAATTTGGTTTAGGTCTTAGCGTAGATGTTTCGTTATATAGGGAAAATCTTGTTTAAAAATTATCAAAACATTGATTTTTATCGCAATTATTCAGGTACCCGATAATTTCTTTTTTATGAAAACTGGAAAAAGGTTATAGTAAGTATAATAAGAAATGATAGTTGTGAAAAAGTTTTATATGCTATAATGTATCTAATTGTTCAGAGAACAGAAAGGATGTGTAACGATGATTTATAATAAAGAAGCCTATGAATTGGGAAGCAAGCGTTCCGCAATTCGTGAATTATTTGAGTATGGAAAGAAAAGAGCAGCCATTGTGGGAGCAGAGAATGTCTATGATTTTTCCTTGGGGAATCCGACCGTGCCGGCACCGGAGTGTGTGGATGAAACGATTCGTCAGTTGACAGAGGAATTGGATTGCATGAAGTTGCATGGTTATACTTCTGCACAGGGAGACATGGAAACGAGAGCTGCGATTGCAGGATTTTTGAATGAAACACATGGAACAAATTTCGTGGCAGATGATTTTTATATTACAATGGGGGCGGCAGCCTCATTGTCGATTGCATTTCGTGCATTGACGACTTCGAGAGAAGATGAATTTATTGCAATTGCACCATTTTTCCCGGAATATAAGGTGTTTGTGGAAGCAGCAGGTGCGTCACTTCAGGTGGTGCCGGCAGATACGGAAAATTTTCAGATTGATTTTGAGAAGTTAGAGGCATTGGTAAATGCAAATACGAAAGGGGTAATTATCAATTCACCAAATAATCCTTCCGGTGCAGTTTACTCGGCAGAAACCATTCAAAAACTGGCTGATTTACTTTCTGAAAAAGAAGAGGAATATGGACATCCTATTTTTATTATTGCAGATGAGCCTTATCGCGAAATTGCGTATGATGGTGTGGAAGTACCATTTGTGACAAAATACTATGCAAATACATTAGTTTGTTATTCTTATAGCAAGTCCTTGTCTCTTCCGGGAGAACGTATTGGCTATATTCTTGTGCCACAGGAAGCTTATGAGAGCAAGGCTCTTTATGCAGCAGTGGCAGGTGCAGGCCGTGCGTTAGGCTATGTGTGTGCCCCTAGCATGATGCAGAAAGTGATTACCCGCTGTCAGGGACAGACAGGTGATGTAGAGCTTTATAAAAAGAACAGGGATGTGTTGTATGAAGGGCTGACAAATATCGGCTATAAATGTTTTAAGCCACAGGGGGCATTTTATATGTTTGTAAAGGCATTGGAAGAAGATGCGAATGCATTCTGTGAACGTGCAAAGGCAGAGGATCTGCTAATTGTGGCAGGTGACGGTTTTGGCTGTCCGGGGTATGTGCGGATTTCTTACTGTGTGGATGAAGACATGATAAAGAGAAGTTTTGGGGCGTTTGAGAGATTGTATCAGAGTTATCAGTAATAGTATTTACTAAGCGAGAAAAACGTATGCAAAAACGAAAAGTCGGAGAATTATTAAAATACTTTCGAATAGCAAAAAATATATCAAGCAGAAAATTGGGATATGGAATATGTGTGGAAAGTGCAATTTCAAATTATGAAAGCGGAAGCCGTGAGATAGATACGTTATTGCTGGAATTTTTTTTAGAGCGAATGGGTGTATCAGAAGAAAATTTTGCTTTTCTGCTTACAAAAAAAGAGTATGCCTATTATGTATGGAAGTCAGAGACTTATGAAGCAGTTGAAATTGCAGATTGGGATACTTTGGAGAAATTGTTACAGAGACAGGAAGCATTGTATCCGGTGGGAACGGATGAAATTCAGAAGCAGTTTTATGTATATATGTATGCCATTTTGGAAGCAGAGAAATATGGACATTATGAAACAGCAGTAGAATATTTAGCCACTGCTATAGAGCAGACAATGGGAAATATACAGGATGCATTAACAAAAGACGTGTGTTTATCCGTGCAGGAATTACATATCCTGCTCTTGTATCTGCACTACAGTTTGTGTGCAGATAGAATGAAAAAAACGATAGCAGAGCAGCTCTTCTTTGAGTTGAAAACATATATTTTAAATAGTCAGCTAGATGTAAAAGAAAAGTGCAAAATTTATCCCAAACTGATATGTGTCTGGATGAATCATCAAGAGGAAATCATTCAAAATGAAGAGAATAAAAAGTTATGTGAAAGTGGAATAAGCATATTGAAAGAAATGATGCAGTTTAATGATATTGTAGAACTGTTTCGTATTTATATTCCATTGCTGGAAGAAAATAGTGAGGAATATTTGTTTTATAAAAAGCAAAAGGAAGTCTTTGAGGAACTGTTTGCTTATGCAGAAATAGAAGAACGTTTTCGACCGGAATATATCGTAAGAAAAATTCCAAAAATCTATGTGATAACGGAGTATTTGGAAAACCAACGAATAGAGAAAAAAATGACTCAGAATCAAATCAGTGAGGGAATATGTGAACCGGAAACTTACTCACGAATTGAGAATGGG
>CAYVGA010000026.1:0-21457 GCA_964449855.1 uncultured Lachnobacterium sp. | reverse complement strand
CTATACAAACACAAGATCCTTAGTCTTGCCTGTCTGCCAATTCCAGCACTTCCGCGTTTTCTGTTTTTTATGTGTCACTCGTGATGACTTAGTCATAATAACAGATGAATCTCTTATTGTCAACACTTTTTCTAAAAAAAATTTAAAATTTTTCAAAAAAGTTTTTTAGGGCTATTTTTAGCCTTTTTTAGGCTTTACTTCAAGTATACAGATTCAAATTCACTTACCGTCATTGGATTTCCAAAATAAAATCCTTGTACTTTTTGGACACCCATTCGGCTAAGTACTTCTAACTGCGTCTTCTGCTCTATCCCCTCTGCACAAATGTCTATACCAATGGTTCTTGCCAACTCGAATACTGTTTTCACAAATGCTTCGGCAAATGCATCTTCCGAAATATCTTTTGTCAGACATTGGTCTATTTTTATCATATCAATCGGCAACTGACGGATATGATTTAGAGACGAATATCCTGTACCAAAATCATCCAACGCTATATGAATACCCAGTTTCTTTAATTTTGTAAGCATGGTTCTCATGCGGTTCATGTCGTTGATTGCTAAATCTTCGGTCACATCTAAAATGACATTCTTTGGATGGACATGGGTTTTTTCCAAAATCATTTTTACTTTGGATGCAAAGTCCGGCTGCAGCAGTTGAATCACGGAAATATTGACACTGATTTTATAATCCGGATAGCCGCAGTCATTCCAATATCTGCATCGTTTGAATGCCTCTGTTAGGATATGCTCTCCTATTGGATTAATCAAGCCTAAATATTCTGCCAATGGGATGAAGTCCTTTGGAAAAATCATGCCTAAGTCGGTAGACTCCCAGCGTACAAGTGCTTCTGCTCCACAGCAAATAAGCCGGTCCGCCTCCATCCGCATCATCGGCTGGTAATATACTTCAAATTCGTTACAGGAATTGAGTGTGGCACGACGCATACATCGTTCCAAATCCAAACGATGGAAAGAGGTACTGCCTACTTTATCATTATAAAATTCCAGACAGTTCTTTCCTTTTTTCTTTGCCGTGGTAAGTGCAATATCTACTTTTCGATTTAGCTCTTCTACATTGTTGCCATCGGTAGGAAAACATACAACTCCCATACTCATCGTGCAATAATAGTCCTCGTCCTTTAGGAACCATGGACGATTGAAAATTTCGCGCAAATCTTTGCAGATACGGCTGAGTTCTTTATAAGTATCTCCATGTACGATTACTGCGAATTCATCACCACTCATACGGTAGCAGTTCTTTTCAATACCCGAAATTCTTATCAAATTGTGTGCAATTGATTTTAGAAGCATATCTCCATGCTGGTGCCCCAGGCCATCATTGATGTTTTGGAAATCATCCATATCAATCAACATATACGCGCCCTCACTGCCTCTTTCTTCTGCTTCTTTAATATAAGCATTTAGATCCTGCTCGCAACGCATACGATTGTATAAGCCGGTCAGATGGTCCTTACTGATTTGACATTCGATTCTCTGTTGATAGAGTTTTTGTTCTGTAATATCACAAAAAGTAAGCAGATGAACCATTCTGCCATCTATCCATAAGAACTGTATCTGACTCATATTCAACCACTTTTTCTCTATATAAAGTTCCACTTCACGGGAAATAAATTCCTGTTCTGTATTCTTCGGGTCAAAAATATATGTTTCCAAAAATGCTTGATCCATGTTCATTGCAATATTCTGCCGAAACATGTGATTCATATAAAGCACTTCTTTTCTCTCACAATCTACTATACCAATCGCACAATCCGTCTTTTCTAAAATAGCTTTTAACGTATCATTTGCATCTTCCAATCTTTTCTGCATATAATGAGGTCCGGCAATCCCAAGCAAAATACGTTTTACATCATTAATGAATTTTACATCCTCTAAGTTCCAAATACGGCTCTTTTCAAATTCATAGAAACACAGGTACATATCAAATTCTCCAGCCATTTCTATTGGTAAAAAAATAGCTGCCGATAGATGGTGCTTGATAAAGAATTGTTCTAATTCCCCCGGCATCATGGAATCGGATGATATTATATATGATTTTCCATCATAAAATGGAAGTTCCTGCATAGACTTTCCATGTAATTTTTCTCCTATTGCCCAATTTTCATCGGTACAATATTCACAAATTATGTCTGCACATAATTGTTCCATGCGTGTGCAAATGATACAGCCTCCCTGTATATCCAGTATCTCACAAACTTTACGAATGGACTCTCTTGCAATATCCACAAAAGAATCGTTGGATTCCATTTGCAAAAAAATCTCCATCATCACTTCTGTTCGGCAGAGCTTTTCCTTTCCTTCTATCTCTGACATTGTCAGCTGTTCAAAGGCATCCCGCACCTGCATTTCCTGTTCTCTCATCTTTAGAAGATGTCTGGACAAAGTTTCTAAAAAAGCAATAGACGAATAAAAACGTCTATCGGAAGTGCGTGCTGCATATTCCGGAATTTCTACATTTTCCGGTACCAGCTCATCAATAACCGCTGCCACAACCCAAATCAGTGCAATCGAATCCTCAAGACGATTTACGACCGCACAGAGTTTTACATATGATGTCTCCAATGCTTCTTCTACAATGGTTTCCACCTGTGTCATACGGCTATTTTCCAGCAGATTCTGTACATCTTTTTCCGTGAAAAACTGCTGCATGTATTGCACCTCTTGTTCATTTACATCATTTGAAAACAGCCTGTTTCCATCACGATCCATACAGGTCAAATAGATGTCATTTGCCTTACGGAAATGCATCTGCAATTTTTCTAATATTTCTTTATCCATTCGCTCTTTTATGAGATTTGCACTCATTGTTTACCCCTTATACCCCATGATTAGTAAATAAAAATCATTTTTTTTCTGCATACAGATTTCTTTTAAAAGTGTAAATTTTTTCTGTAAACGCAGTTGTTTCTTCACAAAACCAATCTCATTTGTATACATAATAACAACAGCTTCGTCTGCAAGAATTTCTTTTGCTTTTTCAAAAAACTGATGATAGAAATCATCCATTTCCTGTTTTGTCTTTTTTCCACGAAGCGGCATGTTCGTCACGATTTCGTCAAAGCGATAGCCATGCTTAAAGTCAAAGAAATCACGATGAATATAGTTTACTTTTCTTCCTGCAAGTTCGGTATTTTCCCTTGCAAAGATAATTGCCTCTCCAAAGACATCAATTCCATACATCTCTCTGGCCGGCACACATTTGCTTCGTTCTACCAGCATGGTTCCCACGCCACAAAATGGGTCTAATACCTGCCCATATTCTTTTAAATACTCCTTTGCCAGCTCCATGATAAGTGCTGCTGTGGATGGATGAATGGATGCTGCAATGGCATTTTTACGATAAGAAAAACGATTGTTTTTCACAGTTGAAAGTTTCAGACATGGGAAAAACAGACCTTCTTTGTTTGCTATCAAACGAATTTCTACTTCATAATCGCTGGTGGAATTAATAAGTCTTCCCTGCGACAATCGTTCTAATTCACCCGCCAGTTTTTTGGTAAAAGCACTACGGGTTTCTAAATCCAGCACGCCTTTTACTTCGATACGGAAATAATATTCACCATCTTCTTTATGTAAAGAGTCTAAAACGCCAAGGATATCCGCATCCATGAGTCCTTGGGCTGCCCCTGCTGCATCTGCCGGCAAAAAGCCTTCCATACGCAGTGGAAATACCATATCACGATACGTACGAAGCTGCATCAGCTTTTTCAACTGCTCGGTTTCTACGCGAACACCCAAAGGATGCAGCTCAGCCGTGCCGCAATCTATACTACGTCGAACCGTCTCTCTATGCAGTCGGTTGGTTAAAAGAATCACAGAAACCTGTTTTCCTTTTACATCCAACGTATGACGGCTGATCCCCTCATTCTGAATAATGATTTTTCGGAGTGCACGGATTTCTTCATCGATATGTTTTTTATTTTCCGGTTCCGGCTCTGTTTCCAGCAAAGCCTGCAGGACATCTCTTAAATCCGGCAGCTTTTCCGTCACATCCAATTCCGCCAACGCCTGTAAATACGACGCTTTTACAAAAAGTGTTTTTTCCTGCTCATATGCCTCATATAACACATCCAGTGCTTTCGCATATGCCAAATCACCCAACAAAAGCGCTGCATTTTTTCTTGTTTTTGCGTCTTCGTTTTTTAAGAATTCGAAAAATAAATTCTCCGACTGCTCCATCTGCTGTAGCAGTTTCTGTTTCTTTTCTGCATCTTTTATCTGTGCCCTAAGTGCACTTAAATTGGTGCGGATATTTTCTTTTTTTTCTAATTCTTTTAAAATCTGTTCCAAAAGCCAGTCCTCGTTTCCTTACTGTTCACTTCATGCACAACAATACTTGCCTTCTATAATAAACAATAATTTCTCTTTCTTTCTATTTTTTCACGCCATAGGTATCAATGTATGCTTCTACATCCAATTTAAAATCTACCCATGCACTTTCATGTTCTACAAAATATTTTGGACAGTTCTTGCCTGTCACATCATAATGACGAATGACATCATCTATCTCAAGGTCATATTGTCCTATCAGCCATGCCGTCAGCTCCACCAAAGCATCATATGTCTGCGTAGTAAATTTCCCTGCATCATTATCAATACAGCACTCAATGGAAATCGTATCTGCATTCCGTTCATTGGATGCATACGCAATTTCATTCAATGGTATGCATTGGATAATTTCTCCAGACAATCCTATGATAAAGTGACTGCTGGCTTTTGTCTGTCTGGATTCTGCCAGCCCTTCAAAATAACTGCGATTCTGCTGTGCCGTAGTACCGGGATTTGCGGTATAGTGAACCACAATTCCCTGAATCTCTTCCAATGGAATCTCTGGCCGTGAATATTCATTTGGTGTTAGAAACTGTTCTGTGTACACCGGTGGTTGTTCGACGTATTTTGTCAATATCTTTTTCTCTCCACCTGCCGCTTCCGGTGCAATTGCCTTTAAAGCAATACCTATAGCAAACAGAAAAATGATAACTACTGCAGAACATATCGCAATATGCATCACAATTTCTCTCTGACGTTTTTTCTTTCTCTGCCGAATACGTATTTTTGTTAATTCTCTCGTTCTTTCAAAATCTTCCACTTTTTTTGTTCGCTGATACTTCATGTTGATTTATAATTACGATTCGCAAACCCATGAGAAATCTGCATTTTACAATGAAGTAATCTTTTCTCGATAAGCTACGCCGGTTGGTGTAGCCGCAAGTCCTCCTGTTCCTGTTTCTCTTACATTTTCAGGCATTGCACGTCCAACTGCGCGCATTGCATCAAATACTTCATCCGGTGGAATTTTACTCTCCATTCCTGCCAACACCATATCGCAAGAAGTAAGGGCATTTACTGCACCTACGACATTTCTCTTTACACATGGTACTTCTACCAGACCTGCTACCGGATCACATGCAAGTCCAAGTAAATTTTTCATAGCAATCGCTGCAGCATTTGCAATCCCCTCTGCATCGGCACCTTTTAAATATGCAATAGCTCCTGCTGCCATAGAAGACGCAGAACCAATTTCTGCCTGACATCCACCTGCTGCTCCTGCCAAAAATGCACGGTGCGCAATCACACCACCAATACCAGCAGCGACAAACATCGCTTCTGTCATCTGTTCATCGGTATATCCCTCCTGCTCCTGCACTGTGATAAATACCGCTGGAATAACACCACAGGAACCCGCCGTTGGTGCAGCTACAATACGTTTCATGCAGGCATTGGATTCTCCCATTTTTACAGCACGTTCAATGACTCTGCCAATAAAATCACCGCATACTAATTTGCCTTTCTTTCTGGCGTCATGAATCTTTTTGCCATCTGTTCCCACCAATCCACTGCGCGACATCAAGTTATCCTCATAATTGGCATCGGATTCTTTCATAACTTCATACATACGTTTCATTCTGGCGAATGCTTCTTCTTCTGAAACATCTAATTCCACACAATCATCCTTCATCACAATTTTCCAAAAAGGAAGTTTCTTTTCCTTTTCCACACGGATGATATCTGCTAATGATTTATACATAAAGACCTCCCATTAGTAATTATTTCAAACTTAAGTATGTAACACGAACAATTCCTCTTAATCCTTCTAACGCTTCTACTACATCAAGCGGAACCTCTTTGTCACATTCAATAACCATTACAGCATCTGCACCTCTCGCAGAACGGTAAAGCTGCATCGCACCGATATTAATCTCTTCTTCTGCCAAAAATGTAGTAACCTGCTGTACCTGTCCCGGAGAGTCTTCATTACGAATGACAAGTGTTGGATAATCACCGCCAAATCTTACTGCAAGTCCATCAATTTCTGTAATCTCGATTCTGCCGCCACCGATGGAACATGCTACAATTTCACGATGTCTGCCATTGACACCATCCAATACCAGTTTCACACTATTTGGATGCACATCCCCCAAATCGATTGGGAAAAATGCATATGCCATTTCACGTTTAGACGCTTCTGCATAACTACGCGGAATACGAGAATCGTCCACCGGCATACCCATAAGCCCTGCCAAAAGTGCCTTATCCGTACCATGTCCTTTTCCGGTTAACTGGAAAGAACCATGAAAATAAATCTTTGCAATCTTAACATCTGCCCCCACAAGCTTTCTAGCTACATTTCCAATTCGAACTGCCCCCGCTGTGTGCGAACTGGATGGTCCTACCATAACTGGCCCAATAATATCAAACAAGTTCATATGTTTACCTTCTCTCTATAGTTAAATTTTTGTATAATACCCTAATTATTATGATACCACATGTGCGTATTTTTATCACTACAAATTTATAATTTGCAATTGTATTGTGTATTTGTAACTATTCAGGTACTGAATAATTACCTGTATTTTAATAATTAATGCTCATCTCCTCTAACTACTATCTCCCCACTTACGTATTCAGATCAGAAAAGTTTCTTCGAAAATGTAAGAAAACGAACTCTCCGTCTATCGTTTCAGATTCATTACGAAGACATATAGCTTTTCTTGATACTTTGTTAATGCACAATAATTCGCTGACAGGACATCAGCTTTGGTTACATCATATTTAAAATGTTTTTATTCAAAGTATCTAGAAAAACTAATATCTAAGTACGAATCTGAAACGATAGACGGAGAGTTCGTTTTCGTAGATTTTAAACAACCCTTTTCTAACCTAAATCATAATCTATAAAATTACATGTACCCATCCTTCTGGTGCTTCTACTGTGCCCATCTGGATGCCTGTTAATGTTTCATAAAGTTTCTTTGTAGTTGGTCCCATTTCTTCCATTCCGCTTGGGAAGCAGATTTCTGTACCATGGTCATTTACTTTTCCTACTGGAGAAATAACAGCCGCTGTACCACAGAGACCACATTCTGCAAAGTCTTTTAATTCTTCTAAAAGAACTTCTCTGTGTTCTACTGTCATGCCAAGGTATTTTTCAGCAACTACCATAAGAGAACGTCTTGTAATAGATGGTAAAATACTGTCTGATTTTGGAGTTACGAACTTGCCGTCTTTTGTAATGAAGATGAAGTTCGCTCCACCTGTTTCCTCTACTTTTGTACGTGTTGCAGGATCTAAGTACATGTTTTCATCAAATCCTTTTTCATGCGCATCTACAATCTGATATAAACTCATCGCATAGTTAAGACCAGCTTTGATGTGGCCTGTACCATGTGGAGCTGCTCTGTCAAAGTCAGATACACGAATTGTAAGTGGTTTTGCACCACCTTTGAAGTATGGTCCTACCGGTGTTACAAAAATACGGAACTGATATTCATCAGCTGGTTTTACACCGATAACAGGATTTGTTGCAATCATGTATGGACGAATGTAAAGTGTTGCACCGGAACCATATGGTGGCACCCATGCCTGATTTGCTTTTACTACTTTTTCTACTGCATCAATAAATCTGTCTACTGGGAATGCAGGCATTTTCAAACGTTCACAAGTTTCCATCATACGAACTGCATTTAAGTCAGGACGGAAACATACGATTTTTCCATCTTCTGTTGTATATGCTTTTAAACCTTCAAAACATGTCTGTGCATACTGGAATACACCTGCACATTCATTTAAAGTGATGTTGGCATCTGTTGTAATCGTGCCATCATCCCATTTTCCATCTTTATAATTTGCTACATAACGATAGTCTGCTGTTACATAACCAAATCCCAGGTTTGCCCAATCAAGATTTTTCTTTTCCATTTTTTATTCCTCCGAATCTTTATAAGAATATGCAT
The DNA here is from genome assembly GCA_964449855.1 of uncultured Lachnobacterium sp. Taxonomy (GTDB): domain Bacteria; phylum Bacillota; class Clostridia; order Lachnospirales; family Lachnospiraceae; genus Roseburia. The sequence continues at coordinate 13,200 of CAYVGA010000026.1, read as the reverse complement.
AATATCATTCAAATCATGCAAGATACGGTCTATGTATTTGCCAAGCATGGCCGTGTCTTTATTTTCTTTCATTATTACTTTGTTCATTCTATTACAAAGCACTCTATTTGTCTACATTTTCCTTTTGATTTTTCTATGGTAAAAATTTATAAGTAATATAACCTCTATTACTATCACACATTATTTACTATTCTCTTCGAGCATAGCTTCGATGGCTCCGATAAAATAAAGAGAACCAAATGCGATAATTTTTTCTTTCACATACATTTCATCACATGGTGCTTTTTTTCGTGGAAGCAGGGGACGAATTACAGCCTCCATATTTTCTGCATAACGAGCTTTTACACCCTTTTTCTGAATACATTCTGCCAATTCTTTGGACTGCAGAGCACGATTACTTTCTGGTGTGACGGTGATAAAATCAACAGCAAGCGGCAGAAGTGCATCCACCATCTCCTCGTAATCCTTATCTGCCATAACGCCCATGATAAAATGAAACTTCTCATCCGGGTACAATTCTTTCAGACTGCCAGCTAACGCCCATACACCGTGAGAATTGTGGGCACCATCTATCATAAAGAATGGCTCCTCATTTATAATTTCCATACGCCCTTTCCAAAAAGTCTGGGAAATACCAGTATAAATCAGTGTTTTGATAAGTTGTAATTCTACATCTTCTATGCTCTGACTTTCAACACCTGAGATTTCTGCCATCATTTCTTTCTTTATGCTGTCCAATAGTCCCTTTTTATTCCATTTTTCCAAAAGTACTCTTGCCGCAAGCATTGCAGTTGCTGCATTCTCAATCTGATATCCCACAGGCATTTTCATCGGAATCTTATCCACAATACGTAAATCTTCTCTTGTTATTGTAAAGAAAGCTGGAGACTCCGGGATTTTCAATGTGCCTGCCTCTTCTTCCCATTCCTGTTTCGTCTGTATTGGCTCGACCTCACCTGCAATACCATTTACCTGCTTAAAATTTTCTAATAAAACTTCTATTACCTGAGGCTGCTGCTGATTAACAACCACAGAACATCCTTTTTTAATAATACCTGCTTTTTCTCCTGCAATTGCCTCTAGAGTATCCCCCAGAATTGCTGTATGGTCAAATCCAATTTTTGTGATAACCGCCAACTCCGGAGTCCCTAATGCATTTGTAGAATCGTATCTGCCGCCAATCCCTGTTTCCATGACCATGATATCACATTGCTGCTCTTTGAAATATAACACTGCCATGGCAAGACAGTAATCAAACATGGTCGGCGATACATCAAACTCTGTTTCCAAAAGCAGATTACCCAAACGAGTAATATCTTCTTTGGAAATATATGTACCATTGATACGGATGCGCTCCTCAAACGTAATCAGATGTGGTGACGTAAACATCCCCACTTTTTTGCCTGTCTGTTCTAAAATTTTACATAAAAATGCAATTGTAGAACCTTTTCCATTAGTTCCTGCTATATGAACAAAGGGAATACCACTTTGTGGATTCCCTAACTGTTCCAACATTCGCTTTGACACATCATATCCGGTAAGTGTACCAAACCGACGTGTATTTTGAATGATATCAATTACTTCTGTATAACTATATTTCATTATTTTTCTCACTTAATATCTAAATATATAGGCGGTGATTGAAAATTACCGCCTGCACCACGCACGGTCACGAAGTGACATCCTTCTATTCGTGCGTGTGTGCATCCCTCGGAGAGTTCTATATATTCGGCGTAATTTTTTATCGCCGAATATATAGTTACCTATTTACGAAATTTACTTTTCACGATAGACTCTACACACGAAATTACTTCGTTTTTCTCAAATGGTTTTGTAATGAATCTCTGTGCTCCCAATTTTAGTGCTTCAATAATTTTCTTCTGTTGTCCTGCTGCTGAAATCATAATAATTTTTGCGTTTCTATCAATTGACAGAATTTCACGAATTGACTCAATTCCATTCATATTTGGCATCGTAATGTCCATAGTCATAACATCCGGCTTATACTGCAAATATGCAGAAATTGCTTCTTCTCCATCTGTTGCTTCTGCAACAACAGCATAGCCTTCTTCTTCAAGCATATTTCTCAATATTTTTCTTGACAATTTGGAATCATCTACCACTACCACAGTTCCTTTTGCCAAACCAATTGCCACACTGCTTTCCCGTTTTTCATATGAAAACTTGTGCGGAATCTGACCAAGTTCGGCTTCTGTATCAACAGCAATTACCAGCTTAATTTCCTTACCTTCAATAAATATCGGCACAAGATATACTTCTCCGTAAATTTCCTGGTCCTGGAATGCGTATACCGGTTCCATATCCAACTCTACATCTTTTTCACTCATCTTGGATACAAACAATCCGTTACAGCAATTGATGAACTCACAGGCCGCATCCAAGGCATCTTCTTCTACCCTCGTAAAATTTTCTTCTGCACAGGCTGAAGCCACCTTCAAAAATGCATCCCATTGTTCCTCACCCATGATAGCCAATGCTACATTATGCTCGCCAATCAGTTCCTGACCTGCCAGACATTTGTAATCCATTCTGCCAACATGTTCAATTTTTCCAATATAAAAATCTCTCGTAACAAAACGATTAATATTACGAAGTACAAGACTTGCAATATCCGTTACATATGGTTTGGAAGAAAATGCATAGATAGGCACAAGACTTTCGAAATCATCATGTTTTAACGCATACATATCTTCATCCGAAAAACCATTCTCTTTCTGAAATTCTAAAAATTCCTGATCCATTTCAGAAATCGTAAGTTTCCCCATATCCAACAATACTTCCAAAAACTGCAGATACGGACTTCCTTGTTTTGCCAAAAGTTCATCCACCTGTTCTTTGGTCAGCCATTCGCGTTCCATCGCAATATCACCAAAAAACTTGTCAAACTGTCTCTGCTGTCTGTGTATCTCATCCACCTGCTCCTGTGAAAGATATCCTTCTGCCATTGCAATCGTGCCAATCTTTACTCTTCTTCCCAGATGCTCCTGAATGGCCTCTCTATATTCTGCTTCCGTAAGAATCCCTTTATTTACTAAATGCTTTCCAAATAATTGTCCAAACATAACCTTATCCCCTGTTTCTCATATCGTTAGCATGTGCTTCGTACACGGTATGTGGTACTACCTATACATTTACAAATTAAAATATGCAGTTACCGCATCTTTTAAAGAATCGATATCCGCTGCTGCCATCAGCTCTCTGGATGAATGCATTGCCAGAAGCGGGATTCCAATATCCATTGTACGAATCGGTACCAAGGTAGATGAAATTGCTCCTAATGTACCGCCGCCTCTTACATCCGAACGGTTCACAAATCTCTGGTAAGGGATTTCTTTGCTGTCGCAGATCTGACAAAAAATACCGGTTGTCTCTGCATCTGTTGCATAAGACTGTACGCATGCCTGCTTAATACACAATCCTTTTCCTAATACCGGTTTATTTGTAATGTCCATTTTTCCGGCTTTGTTTGGATGCATACCATGTGCCACATCTGCGGAAAGCATCATTGCGTTATACAATGCACATTCCGCATCTTCTTCATTCCCGCCAAGCGATTTTACAATGCGTTTTACAGCATCATGAAGAAGAATCGAAGCTGCACCCTGCTTCGTGTTTGAACCAATTTCTTCATGGTCAAACAAGCTTATTATATTAATTCCATCTTTACGTTCTCCATCAATCAATGCAGATACCAACGCAGAACAGGATGTTAAATTGTCTAATCTTGGAGCTGAAATCAAAGTCTCTTCGATTCCGATATACATCGGCTCTTCCATCAAAAATACACTTAATTCAAAATCCAATATATCATTTACCTCTACTTCGAGTTCTTTTGCAAGAAACTCCATAAAATATTTTGTGTCTTTCTTTTCTGCAGAAAGCATATCAAGAACAGGCATCAAATCAATCTGATTATTAATCTCCATTCCTTTATTCACTTCACGATTCATATGAATTGCCAGGTTTGGAATCGTCATAATTGGTTTCTCACTACGATACAATACCATCTCCGGCTCGAACGGATTATCACTACGAAGTGCCACACGACCAGCCACGCCAAGCGGTCTATCCAGCCATGTATTTAAAATCGGACCGCCATATACTTCCAGATTAATCTGTGCATATCCATTTGTCTGAAAATCAGGATTTGGTTTGATGCGCATACAAGGATAATCAGTGTGAGCAGCAGCCATACGAATCATATCACTAACTTGATACTCATTCCCTACCGTAAATGCAAAAATTGTAGAACCATGATGGTTCATTACATATTTCCCTCCCGGTACAAGACACCAGTTTTCCCCATAATTTATCTTTTCGAATCCCGCTTCTACAAGGCGTCTTTCACACTCCAGTACGCACATAAACGGAGTTACACCTGCACGAAGCAAATCAAATAATTTCTGTTGTTCGCTCATATTTCTCTATCCTTTCAAAAATCGAAATGGTTATATCCCTTTACATTTTCTAAAATCCTATCGTTTTAATACATTAAAGTATATCACAATCTTATTTTTTCTGCTATATATATCTAGATTTAAGAGTTAAAATTTGATATGATAATTACTGTTCACTCAGCAACAAAACACTTGGATACTTACTATCTTTTGGAGGCAGGATGATTGTACTAAAACTTACAGATATCAAAGATTTTATGAATAAATTACTACGCAGCGAAGTATTTGACCACTTTCTTTTGCAGGAAGCAACTATCACTACCGGTTCCACTATAACTATCAATGGTCAAATCACAAAGGACTTCTATTCCAAAGAAGAAATCGAAGAACTTCAGTTAGATAATTGCCGTTTTCTTCCATTTTCCATGCTGCGAAACAACTGTTTTGACTTAATAAAAGGCAAGAAAACACCAGCTTCATTTCGTTTTGTGTTCCTGCTCTCACCAAAAAACATGGAAAAAACAATTACTGCTGTAGGCAGCAGTTACACACCAGCCGATATCACAGGTATGTATATCAATCTCAAATACCAAAACCAGTTGTTATCACTTACCACCGGTATCTCCTATCATATCTTTTCTACAGATAAAACATTGGAAGCCGAATGGGATAAAATGGTGATGAAGTTTTTGAAACAGCATGAGATTGCATTTGAAGAAATCTAGTATGTGAAAATCATAAAAATTCCGTCATATGTTTTCGATACCATTTTGGCATCAAATTATTCTGACAACGTGGATTGTATCGTTCCTCAATCGCAATGGTTTTAAAATATTGGCTCCATAATCGTTCAAAATGATCCTCATGTTCACTTACGTTTATATTCCATTCATCTCCCGAGACAAAAAAACTTTCGCCAAATGCCACATGGATCAATGCAATTCCTCGTTTCTTATCACAAATGGCATAATGCTCATTTGGATACCGGTCAGAAAAATGTTCCATAATCTGCGGCAGCACATTGCACTTCGGCTCTATCTCTGCATAAAGAAATTTTCCAAAATCAGAAAATCGTACAAAGCCACAAAATAAATGCGACTCATTATCCACTTTTCGAGAAAATTCCAAAACTCGCATGACATAAGGGTCTGCCATATCCTCAATGACTCTTGCTCCCATCGGAAATCCCTTGATTAAAAATCCCAAAACAGCATTTCCTCTGTCTGCATCAAAATGACAAAGTGCACTTAATACCCTTTTATACGCGAAATAACCAATCTTCTTCTGAATACTCATAAGTGTCTTTTGCGCCTTATCCAAATCCGTCACTACCTGTATCTGCTGAGCAAACAAAGACATTGTATGGTTCTCTCCTATCTCAATGGAAATATCTCCGTCTTTATATTCACGCATCTTATTCTTTTCTACAAAAGCATCATATATCGCAGTCAAAATTCCCTCTAACGAATCCTCACATTGCAAAATCAAAGATGGACATTTGTTCATAATGTGTCACTCCTCCATCCGGTAATAATAATTGTGTTGGTTTCTCACTGTAAACCAGTTGTCTTGTAATATAATTCTCTTCTATCGGAATATGGTACATCATCTTTCCCTCACAAGTAATAAAATATAAGGCCCTCTTTAAGACTACTCCCATTTTCTTAATATCTTCAAAACCAAGCTTCGCATGACGGCGGGCTGCAAGAATTCGTCTTGCACTTTTCGTCCCAATTCCCGGTACACGAAGTAAAGTATAGTAATCTGCTTTGTTTATCTCTACCGGAAACAATTCTAAATGCCGAACCGCCCAATCACATTTTGGATCTATAAGCTCATTAAAATTCGGCCGTGCTTCGGATAACAATTCGTCGGCCTTAAATCCATAAAACCGTAATAAAAAATCAGCTTGATACAAACGATGTTCTCGACGAAGTGGAGGACTTTCGTTTAATGCCGGTAATGTCTCATCGTGGTTCACATTTACAAACGCAGAATAAAATACTCGTTTGAGTTCAAATTTATTATATAAAGCCTCTGATACTGACATAATCTGGTAATCTGTTTCCTGCGTGGCACCAATGATCATCTGCGTACTCTGTCCTGCGGGTACGAAATAACGGCTGCCATGAACCAAACCATAGGTATTGGAATTTTCACGAACTACATTCCTATCCTTTCCCATCGTTTCCACGCCATATTTCATGTCGGATTGCAATATAGCTGTTTGTGACAACTGACCAGTACCTAAAGACATATCTTCTGCCTGTCCATCTACTATCTGCCACGCTTTCTGTGCTACTTTCGCTGCCTTCTCTCCACGCAATATGCCTCTGGCACTATGATAATCACATAACTTATCATAACTCTCCTGCATCTCTGCCAATTGGTTATAATACGTCTTCTCATCTACTGCGATACGATCTTTCATACTGGAAATCCCATGATTCATGCGGCTTTCCTTGATTCCGCTTTGAATCTGACGCATCGGTGTTAAAATATTCGTTCGTACTTTATTCGGAGCAAGTTCGCGTAAGCCATCTGCGGTGGGTAGTTCTAAATTCACACTCATACGATCTGCCAAGTAGCCCACCAGCTCTATCAAATCCGCCGATGCTCCCGGAATCCCCTTTACATGAATATATCCATTAAAACGATACTTGGTACGAAGTAAAAACAATGTCTGATACAAAAGTCCCATCGTATGATTTGGAGATTGAATTACTCCCGAGCTTAAAAACAATCCCTCAATATAGTTTCTGCGATAAAACTCCATTGTAAGCGTACAAATCTCTTCCGGAGTGAATGTTTCTCTAGGTACATCATTCGAGGAACGATTGATGCAATACTGGCAATTGTAAATACATTCATTTGTCATCAAAATCTTTAACAAAGAAATACATCTGCCATCTGCTGCAAAACTATGGCAGATACCACATCCTGCTGCACTGCCTGTATGCTTTCCATCGCCTTTTCGTTCCACACCGCTGCTCGTACAGGCTACATCATATTTTGCACTATCACTAAGCACAGTAAGCTTATTCATAAGTCTATCCCATTTTGTGATTTGTTCCATGCAGACCTCCTATAACAACACCAAACATCTGTTCTTTTGTTATTCTAACACAGTTGATAAACTTTTTCAAGAACAAATGTTCGTTTTATTTTTAAGTAACTATTCAGGATTGCTCAAAACACCTGCTGTTTTGAGCGTAAGAAAGTGATTTAGGAGTGAGCAAACCCATCTGCGAAGCAGATTTCTCATGGGTTTGCGAATCGTAACTGTGAAGGTACTGAACAGTTACAATTTCAAAGGAAATTCTGCTGTTCGTTCCTCATACTATAATAAAAATTGAATTACAGAGATTTATTCTATGGAAACCAATCAAAAAATCGAAACTCTCTTTCGTGCTGCTCTAAATGCTACCGCCGAGGAACTCGAAAAATCCGCCGACCTCTCCATCGGCTTTAACAGCATAGATGACACATGGGAAGTCATCGTCAAACACACAGGAAATCTTTTGTCTTTGGAAGAAAAATATCCGCAGATAGAATTTGTAGAACTATTAAATAACTATGGAATTTTGCGTTTGCCGGAATCCCTCATCGACACCATCGTTTCTGAAGATATCGTCACTTACATGGAAAAACCCAAACAGCTTTTTTACGAAATTGCAGATGGAAAACGAGCTGCCTGCGTCACAACAACACAAAGCCGTATTCCCCAATTAACCGGACGAGGTACGATGATCTGTGTCATTGATTCCGGTATTGACTACACCCACCCCGATTTTCGAAATCCCGATGGCTCCACTCGTATTCTGGCCCTTTGGGACCAAACCGTTCCTGCAAATTCTGTAACAAATGTGCTGGATCCCACTACCACCTTAGCTGCTCCTGAAAGTTATTTTCTAGGCACATTATTTTCACGTGATATTATCAACGAAGCCCTTCAGGCAGCCGACCCGCAAACACGTTTTTCCATCTGCCCAAGCCGGGATATCTCCGGACACGGTACCCATGTGACCGGCATTGCCGCTGGAAATGGACGCGCTGCACTGCCTTTGCAAGAACAAAATCAAACCATCTCTAATTCCCCCTATCGAGGTGTTGCATATGAAGCCGACCTTCTCATCGTAAAGCTCGGCCGTCCGGGTGCAAATAGTTTTCCCAGCACCTCCCTGCTTATGATGGCGATTGATTTTGCGATTCGCCAAAGTCTGACCACCAATATACCACTTGCGATAAATCTCAGCTTCGGAAATACCTATGGTTCTCACAGTGGCAATTCCCTTTTAGAAACTTATCTGGATGCAGCCAGTGAACTTGGGCGAATCAGCATAGCCGTAGGAAGCGGAAATGAAGGTGTTTCCAGAGGTCACACCGGTGGTATTTTACAGGAAAATCAGATAGACACCGTCCAATTCAGCATCAGTGATTTTTCTACTGCCTTAAACATCCAGCTTTGGAAAAATTATTGGGATGAATTTACGGTTACACTGATTCCACCTGTGGGTAGTGGTGTGACGTTGCCGCTTACCCCCGGTACATGGCGATACCCCTTTGGTGAAACCTTAATTTACTCCTATAACGGCGAACCAACTCCTTATACGCCATTTCAGGAAATCTATTTGGACTTTCTCCCCAATGACACATATCTGACTCCCGGTGTCTGGAGCATCCGTCTCACACCGCAACGCATTCGAAATGGACAATGGGATATGTGGATGCCTTCTGCAGCCATTCGAAACGAAGCAACTGCCTTTTTACTTCCAAGTCCGGAAACAACGCTTACCATCCCATCAACTGCCACACGTGCCATTACCGTTGGTGCCTATGATGCATTCCAAAATACCATCGCACCTTTTTCCGGGCGTGGCTTCACCTGGAACAATCAATTTATCAAACCAGATATCGTCGCTCCCGGTGTAGATATTACATCCTGTGCTCCCGGCGGCGGATACGAAACACGTTCCGGCACTTCCATGGCTACACCTTTTGTTACAGGATGTGCAAGTTTACTCATGCAATGGGGTATATTATTAGAAAATGATTTATTTTTATATGGAGAAAAACTAAGAGCTTACCTGATTAACGGAGCACAGCCACTGCCCGGATTTGATGTATATCCAAATCCGCAAACCGGATGGGGTGCACTTTGTCTCTTTAATTCGATTTTTAGATGAAATTTTATAAAAATTATGATAGGATACTTTTATCACTTTTTATTATAAAATTTTGGAGTATTCACATGAAACAAAACAAAAAAATCACCATACTTCTCATATTACTTTTGCTATCAGCAATCCTGCTGATGATTTGTCTTTTGCTTTTTCCAATCTCAGATGTTACTTCTGTTTTCCTCTCGCGATTTCAGGAAACAGAAACAATAATGGAAACAGAAATAGAAGTTGAGACAGAAGCACAGGCAGAAACAGAACCGGTTGTCACAAAGCCTCTTTCTTATATAGAAAAATGTGAATTGGACTATGTCGAACCGCCTGTAAAACGAACACGTGAAGAAGCTGTCGAAAAAATCAAAGAACTTTCCCGCTGGTTCCCTGCCCTGTATTTTGTATACACCAACGAGGAACAGTATCCACTCGAACTTTTACTTTCCGGTGCAGGCAATCCGGAAATGACGGACTTCTTATATGGTTATCTGACCTCCGATGGCAGTACCAACGGACACTTCACCGACGAAGAACAGCCGGAAGATTTTCCTCTTCTTTTGCAATGGGATCCACGTTGGGGATATATGCCTTATGGTACAAATGGCACGGTAGGAAGTTCCGGATGCGGACCTACCTGTCTGTCGATGGCTGTCTTTTACCTGACCGGTGACCGTACATGTACACCTGATGTCATCGCCCAGTACAGTTTGGACGAGGGACATTATGTAGAAGGTGTCGGCACTGCCTGGGCACTCTTAGATAACTATCCGACCGAATTTGGTTTGACCGTCAGTCATCCTAGTCTTAGCGACGAGAATTTAAAGGCACATCTTGACCGTGGAAACATTCTTATCTGCTCTGTACGGCCTGGTGACTTCACTTCCGAAGGACATTTCATCGTTATCTATGGATATGATGAAAACGGCTACAAAATTAACGATCCAAAATGTATATACCGCAGCCGTCTTTCTTGGACTTACGAACAGATTCAGGATGATATCAAACGTATTTGGTCAGTTGGAAAATAAACAGCGTAAAAACACCCCGTCAGAATTGCATTTGCCAAAAGGTTTGCATTTCTGCGGGGTATTAGCATTTCTCTAGCACCTACAAATTACATTTTCTCAATAAACTCTTCCAACGGCTTTTAATTCAAAATACCTCTGTATATTTCTACCTGATCATAAATACATCTCCAGCTACTCGTGGAATCTGCCGTCACACAAATATAAGTAGTTCCATTCGCATTCTCTTGATAGCTTACCGCACAACTTCCTGACTGTGCTACATATCCGGTTTTACCACCCATTACTTCACCACCAGTATCTTTATCTTCAATTCTTCGCATAAACCAGTTGGAAATCGTAATTCCTTCCGGATGCTCGGTGGTAAACGAGGTAGTATAGGTACGTGCATTTAATACCTCTCTGCACAGTTCATTTTGCATCGCTGCCTTCATAATAACCGCCATATCATAAGGCGTACAATAAAGTTCTTCATCATAAAGTCCGACACAATTTGTAAAATGTGCAGTATCTGAAATGCCAAGCTGCTCTGCCTTTTCATTCATTTGCTCGACAAAAGCTTCGTGGGAACCTGCCACATACGTTGCAAGACCTACTGCTGCATCACCGCCTGATGCAAGAATTGTTCCGTAGAATAAATCCCTTACCGTCACCACTTCGCCATCTAAAAATCCTACACTACTACAATCATTTACATATGCATAATCTGTAATCTCCAAAGTCATAGTAAAGGTATCATCTAAATCAGCCTGTTCTATTGCCTCTGCCGCTACCAAGACAGTCAATACTTTGGTCATAGATGCTGGTATCATTTTATCATAAGCATTCTTTTTTCCAATGATAGTATCGGTATCTGCATCTACCAGAATTGCATAATCGCTGACAATGCTTTCGCTGGTTATACTTTTCGTATCTGCTGTTTCCTTAAACTCTATTTGCTGTGTATATACTACAGCCTCCGTCTCCTGTACTCCATTTACATCTATTTCGCTTGCATCTACTTCGCTTTCTTTTACTTCGCTTTCTTCTATCTCTTCTTCATAAGTAACTTGTGCTTGCATATTTTTCCCATTTTTATCTGTCTTGGGCTCGTTTCCCATTACAACACCTATACACAGAATTACAATACCAATTACACCTACTCCTAATAATGTTTTGATTATTCGAAGCTGCTGTTCTCTGCGTCTTTTTTTCTGTAAACGACCTTCTCTTCTTCTTTCCCTTCGTGCAAGGTATTCTCCATCTTCTACTACATCTATATCATCAAAAAACTGCTGCATTTTACTCTCCGACTATCTTTTTTGTCACAGCGTAATTATTCAGTACCTGAATCATTCCGTAACAGTCTACATTATACTGTAAACTTCTTTTGTATACAATATCTAAAAAATCGCTTAAACCTCACATTTGAAGTCTAAGCGATTTTTGTTTACTGAAACATTACATCGTCCCTTTTTTGTTTTTCCCAAGATAACAAAGCGCAATCACACCAGGACCTGTATGTGCACCGATAACCGGCCCTACATCGCTAAGGATAACCTGCGCCTGTGGATACGCTTCTTCTATCATCTCTTTTACGCGAGTCACATCCTCTAAACAATCCCCATGAGAAATAAATACATAGTTCCATGTATCCACATCTGCATTCGCTTTCATTTTATTCACCAGTTCTTTCATGGCCGCTTTTCTTCCACGAACTTTTCCAATCGTATCCAGTTTTCCCTCTGCGGTTACGTGAATCATTGGTTTGATACTAAGCATAGAGCCTGCAATCGCTGTCGTCGCACTGATACGTCCGCCTCTCTTCAAGAAAAACAAATCATCTACGGTTACCTGATGATGAATCTTATCCTTCATCGCTAAGACTGCTTCGTACACCTCCTGCATCGTCGCTCCCGCTTCACGCTTTAATGCCGCAAAATGCACCAAAAGTCCTTCCCCTACAGAAGCACATAAGGTATCAATCGAAAGTAATTTACGCTCCGGATACTCCTCCTGTAATTCACCTATCATCATAGCACCATTATTGTATGTAACAGAAAGTGCCGAGGTAAATCCAAGATATAAGATATCCTTGCCGGCCTCCAGACTTTTTTTCATATGCTCTGCAAAATAGCCTGGTGTGGTGGCAGCGGTCTTTGCATTTGCACCATCTCTTAACTGCTGATAGAAAGCCTTTGCCTCAATGTCCTTATTCAAAACTGGCGGCTTATCATCAATAATCACCTCTAACTGCATGACTTTTATATCATATTTTTCGATTATATCCTTTGGTAAATCACAAGACGAGTCTGTATAAATTTCAAAATTCGACATATTTTCCTACTCCTTTTTATCTAGTTTTAAAAACCATATATTAGAGATCATTATACCATTATAATTTTATTATACAAGAAATTTTCTCATAAATAAATCTTAAATTTTTATGAAGATTTCTCATGATATAGGAAATATTCCTTTTAAACCTTGAAAATGAAGTTTTCCAATGGAAGTGAAAATGGACTAATTGTAAAACCACTTTCTATCCAGCTATCGGCATATTCAAATGCCACTCTATAATCAGCTTGAGCTAGTCTATATATT
>CAYVGA010000025.1:0-21697 GCA_964449855.1 uncultured Lachnobacterium sp. | reverse complement strand
AACTCCAGAGGTGGGTTCGATTCCTACCACCCCTGTTTAAGGCCTTGAGTGTTCAGGGTCTTTTTAATTTGTAGAAAAGTTAATGCAAGATGTGCATCACTTTAATGTTATATTTGTGTGAATAAATGCAAAAAGAGAATCCGAATAGCATCAAGATAATGCCATTCGGATTCTGTCTTTTTGTATTATTATTTTGTTAATAATAACATAATATCATTGCTGCGTTTTACAAATTTCGCCATAGCTTCCGTAGAAAGAGGCTGGTTGCTAAGAAGTGCTAAATCATAAAGTTGTTCTGCGAACATAGGTACATGCTGGCTGTCTTTGTTGTTCATAATGTACTGTACTAATGCGTTGTTTGCATTGAGGGTAAGTGTCTGGTCAGCAGAGAACATACTCATATCCATGCCGCCCATACCATTCATGGCGTACATTTTCATCATATCCTGCATACGACGTCCTTCTTCAGAAAGTGTAATTACAGAAGCAATGGCGTCGTTTTTGAGTTTTTCTACTTTTACAGTTAATTTGTCTTTGTTTAAAGCAGCTTTGAATACATCAGAGAGTGTAGCAGTTACTTCTGTTAAGTCTTCTGCGTTTTCTTCTTTCAAAGAATCTGTTAAGTCAGCGTCGATACGCATGAAACGATAGTGTTCGTTTCTCATTTCAAGCTGGGAAATGAAAGAGGTATCGATGTTGTGATTTAAGATAACTGCGTTCATGCCCTGTTCTTTGAAAAGGGTAATGTACTGTCCCTGCTGGTTCAAATCTGTTACATAGTAAACGGTTTTTCTTTCGTCTTTTAAGTCATCAGCAGTTGTGATATCGTCATTATCGGATACAATTTCTGCTTCTACAGTATTGCCATCTTCGTCTACGGCTTCTTCTTTTGCAACTGGTGCAAGTAATTCTGGTAAGGTCTGATATTTATCATTGATATCTTTAAAGAGAATGTAATCATTCATCTTGTCACAGAATTTCTCATCTTTTAAGCAGCCGAATTTAATGAATGGGCTGATGTCATCCCAATATTTTTCGTAAGCTTCTTTTTCGGTTTTGCACATACCGATAAGTTTGTCAGCGACTTTCTTTGTAATGTATTCAGAGATTTTCTTTACGAAACCGTCATTCTGTAATGCACTACGGGATACGTTGAGTGGTAAATCCGGACAGTCAATCACACCTTTTAATAACATAAGGAATTCTGGAATTACTTCTTTGATATTGTCTGCAATAAATACCTGATTGTTGTAAAGCTTGATGGTTCCTTCGATGGAATCGTATTCGGTATTAATTTTAGGGAAGTAAAGAATACCCTTTAAGTTAAATGGATAGTCCATGTTCAGGTGAATCCAGAAGAGTGGTTCTTTGTAATCCATGAATACATTGCGGTAAAATGCTTTGTATTCTTCATCGGTACAGTCTTTTGGATTTTTTGCCCAAAGTGGTTTTGTTTCATTGAGTGGTACTGGACGTTTTACAATTTTGCATTTGTCCTTTGCAGGAGAAACTTCTACGATTTCTTTTGTACCGTCTTCATTTTCTTTTTCTTCTGTTTTTGCAGCTTCGTGAATTTCTTCTACCACTTCGTCAGAGTCTAAAACATCTGCTTTGTCAATAGTTTCGTATTCTGTTACTGCGTTTGCCTTGGAAAGATAGATTTCGGTTGGCATGAAAGAACAGTATTTCTGAATTACTTCTTTTGCGCGGTATTCGTTTGCAAATTCTAAACAGTCTTCGTTTAAATATAATGTGATTTCGGTACCCACGCCTACTTTGTCGCCATCGCACATGTCAAATTCGGTACCGCCATCGCAGGACCAGTGTACCGGTGTTGCGCCTTCTTTATAAGAAAGGGTGTCGATGGTAACTTCGTCTGCTACCATGAATGCAGAATAGAAACCAAGACCGAAGTGGCCGATAATTTGGTCATCATTGGATTTGTCTTTGTATTTTTCGATAAAGTCTGTTGCACCGGAGAATGCAATCCGGTTGATGTATTCTTCCACTTCTTCTGCGGTCATACCAAGACCGTTATCAATGAATTTGATGGTTTTGTCTTCAGGACTAACGATAACCTGAATCTTTGCTTTGAAGTCTGCTGGGAGATCGTATTCACCCATCATGTCTAATTTTTTCAGTTTTGTGATTGCATCACAACCATTTGAGATTAATTCGCGATAAAAAATATCGTGGTCAGAATATAACCATTTTTTGATAATCGGAAATAGGTTTTCGCTGTCGATAGACAGGCTGCCATGTTTGTTTGCCATAATGTAATACTCCTTTTAAAAATAGTTTGGTGTGAAAGTTAAAAGTATAGACTTTCACACTTTAAATTTCGTATATGTTAAAGATGATAGTCCTCTATTTATAAAAAGTCAATAGAGAACTAGCACTCTTTTTGCGAGAGTGCTAACAAAATTGAAAAAATTCAGTAAATACAAGGCTTTTCTAATTCTTAAATCTTTATAAACTATGCGAAGATAGACAAAATCACAGGATACATGATATGATAGAAAAGTAAATATTTAGTACAGCTTAAAACACTTGCTGTTTTGAGCGTGAGAATAGATTTCTGTGTGAGCAAATCCATCAGCATAGCTGATTTCTTATGGGTTTGTAAAAAAAATAAAAAATGTTGTGACCAAATGAAGATCACATGCGTTTTATTATAGGAGGACAAGTTTTGACCCCGTTTCGTAACAAAGAACAGGAGTTTGAAACTGCATATGAGTTGTACGCAGATATGCTGTATCGACTGGCACTTTCTTATATGAGGCAAAAAGAAGATGCAGAAGATATTGTGCAGGAAGTCTTTACAAAATATTTTTGTGGATTTCATCTACCGCTAAACGGCGAACAGGAAAAAGCATGGTTTATTCGTGTGACGATTAACCAGTGTCACGATGCACTGCGAAGGCGAAGCTATCGGCTTCATAATTCCTTGGATGAAGTGACGGAGGTGGCAGGTGAGGAAAATGCGAAGCCAAGCGAATTGTTTGCTATATTGCAGAAATTGCCGGATAAATATAAGGATGTTATTATTCTGCATTATTTAGAAGGTTATTCGGTAGAAGAAGCAGCGAAGATGTTGGGATTGTCTGTATCGGCAACGAAGATGCGGCTCAAACGAGGTAGAGAAGTTTTAAAGAAAGAGCTGGAGTAACTTATTTAGGACAGCTCAAAACACTTGTTGTTTTGAGCGTAAGAACATGATTCAGGGGTGAGTAAACCCATCTGCGAAGCAGATTTCTCATGGGTTTGCGAATCGTAATTATGAAAGCACTGAATAGTTATATGAAAGGAGAAACGATGTTTCAGAAGAAAGATGTAGAGGTTTATCAGGATGTAAAAGCCCCTGTAGAACTGAAAAACCGCATAATGTCATCCATTGAGCAGCAGAGAAGCCGTATACGCAGACAGCAGATGACGGTTGTGACAGCGGCGGCATGTTTGGCAGTTGTGTTTTCGCTGAGTGGTATGTTTGAGAAAAACAGCACCATCCTTTCTGTAAATGATACTGCAGTTACGCACAGAGCTCTTGAATTAGAAGTTTCTGCGAATTATTCTTTGGCAACGGCAAGCGAAGGGCGAAGCTGTGAACCTTTCTTTGTTGTTCCGATGGAGATTGATGTGTCAGAATATGCACATATCCAGGTCTCTGATGGGACATTGCAGTGGGAGATGGAAACAGATGCCGAATCCGAAAAGAGAACAGAAATGGAAATTATGGAAACGACTGTAATATACTGGGTAGTAAATGGAGATGCTAATAAGACTCCAAGCTGTACGATTACAACAGGCGGTGAAGTGTATAACTATGTAATTGTTTTTGAGGAATCCCAATCTGTTTTTACAATCAAACAAAAATGAAATAAAAAAATTAAAACACAAAACAAAATGAAAAGGAGATTTTTACGATGAGAAACTTGAAAAAATTAGCAGCTTTATTACTTGCAGGAACAATGATGTTTACATGTGTAGCATGTGGCGGCAATGGAGGAAACCAGGGTGGCACAAACAATGGTGCTGCAACAGTAGAAATTACAGATGCAACAGAGTTGATTACAAAAGTTTGGGATGAATACAAAACTTCTGCTGGAGAAGATCTTCAGTTTCCAATTGGTGGTGGCGATGCAGAAAATATGACAATGGATGTGCCAGGAAAATATGATGTAAGTATTGAAGGTGGTGCAGACGGACTTGCTGTCACATATTGCGTTCCAGCAGATGTTGTATCTATGACAGATGATGTTGCAACTGCAGTGAACATGATGATGTCTAACAACTTTGCTTCAGCAGTATTACATGTAACAGATGCAGCAAAAGTAGAAACAGTAGTTTCTTCTATTAAAGATGCAACAATGAACAACCAGTGGATGTGTGGTATGCCGGAAAAACTTATCATCGTTACAGTTGATGAAGATTATGTTGTAACAGCATATGGTCTTGAAGCAGTAATTGATGCATATAAAGCAGCGATCACAATTGTTTATGGCGATGCAGCAGTAGTTTCTGTAGAAGAAAGCATTGCACAGTAATTCATTTAGCGTAATTGATTTACAATAACCAATTAAGGAAACAATAAAATGTTATTTTCAAGTATACCGTTTTTATATTATTTTTTGCCGGTGATACTAATTGCATATTATCTGGTGCCTAAGCCAGTAAAAAACGGGGTCTTGCTTTTGGCAAGCCTTGTTTTTTATGGGTGGGGCGAACCATCCTTTGTATTTTTAATGATGGCGACCATTGCATTGGGGTATGTGTTTGGTATTCTTATTGAAAAATTCCAACAGGAGAAATGGAAAGAAAAGCCTTGGGCAAAGCTGTGTATGCTTCTTTCCGTGGGTATCAGCCTTGGGCTTTTGGGATATTTTAAATATGCCAACTTTTTTATTACAAACTTTAATGCAGCAACCGGAATTTCCCTGCCGCTTTTAAATGTGGTACTGCCAATTGGTATCAGTTTTTATACATTTCAGTTAGTGAGTTACATTATTGATGTATATTGGGGAAAAGTTGCTGCACAGAAAAATCCGATTATTTTAGCAACATATATTACGATGTTTCCACAGTTGATTGCGGGACCGATTGTGCGTTATTCGGATGTAGAAAAGCAGCTTAAAGATAGAAGTATTACGTTTGAGAAAATTGCATACGGAATTCGCCGTTTTGCACTTGGTGTTGGAAAAAAGATTTTGATTGCAAATGTGCTGGGTGAATTTTGTGCAGCTTTTAAAGCGACGGATGAGAAATCGATTCTTTTTTTCTGGGCGTATGCAGTTGCCGTATCTTTGCAGATTTATTTTGATTTCTCCGGATACAGTGATATGGCAATCGGGTTGGGAAGTATGTTGGGTTTCCATTTCATTGAAAACTTTAATTATCCGTTTATTTCAAAGAGTGCGACGGAATTCTGGCGTCGCTGGCATATGTCACTTGGTACATGGTTTCGTGATTATGTGTACATTCCGTTGGGTGGCAGCCGTTGTACGAGAGCGAGAAATCTGCTTAATATTTTTATCGTATGGATGCTGACCGGATTTTGGCATGGTGCAGAATGGACATTTGTGGTATGGGGCCTGTATTTCGGTATTCTTCTCATGCTGGAAAAGACGTTGCTTTTGAAGTGGCTGGAAAAAATACCTGTTCTTGGACATATGTATATTTTGGTTTTGGGAATTATCAGTTTTGTGATTTTTGATGCTGTAACGCTTGCGGATGCGGTAGAACATATTGTGGCAATGTTTGGCGGTGCAGGATTGCCGGTGATGACAGGAGTGACAAGTTACTATTTAAGTAGTTATGCTATTATTTTTATGATTGCAGTCATTGGTGCAACTCCGCTTCCTAAGAAAGTGTTTGAAAAAATATCTGCAAACAAAATGGGCGGTACGGTACTTTCCGTGTTGGAGCCAATGGTGATGGTTCTGATACTTGTTATAGCAACTGGTTATCTGGTGGATGGATCTTTTAATCCATTCCTGTATTTTAGATTTTAGGAGGGCATGATGAAAAATAAAAAATATTACATGATGTACTCCTTGGTGGTGGGCATCTTATTTGCAGGGTTGACAATCTTTGCATGGGTGAAACCTGCGGATGATTTTTCAGCAACAGAACGACGTGAATTGGATCAGTTTCCAGAATTGAGCTGGGAGACGATTTCGAATGGAAAGTTTATGACAGAGTTTGAAGAATATACATTGGATCAGTTCCCGCTTCGCGATACGTTTCGTAGTATTAAAGCGTTTACGCATTTTTACATCTTTGGTCAGGCAGATAACAATGATGTATATATGGCAGATGGTTATGTCAGCAAATTGGATTACCCTTTGTCACAGAATGCGTTGGATAAGGCGGTAAAGAAATTTACATCTATTTATAAAACCTATATTGAGGGAAGTGATGCAAAGGTTTATACAGCATGGATTCCGGATAAAAATTATTTTCTTGCAGAGGAAAATGGGTATTTGGCATACGATTATGATGTAATGTATACCTATTTGAATGGGGGATTGGATTTTGCGACATATATTGAGATTTCTGACCTGCTTTCATTAGAAGATTTTTATCATACGGATACGCATTGGAAACAGGAAAATATTCTGGACGTGGCACAGCATTTGGCGGCCGGTATGGGTGTAAATTTAGAGGCTTCTTATGAGGGTCATACTTTAGACATTCCATTTTATGGTGTGTATTATGGACAATTGGCACTTCCGATTGAGCCGGATACGATTATGTATCTGGAGCATCCAATGTTTGCAGAATGTACGATTATCAATCATGAAAAGGGAAAAGAAATTCCGATGTATGATATGGAGCTGGCAGCAGGGCGTGATGCATATGAAATGTATTTATCGGGCTCGCTTCCGGTTATTACGATTGAGAATCCAAACGCGACGACAGAAAAGGAGCTGGTGATTTTCCGTGATTCCTTTGGCAGCAGTATTACACCGCTTTTGGTAGAGGGATACAGCAAAATTACGATGCTGGATGCTCGTTATCTGAATGAGGTGATGATTGGAAAATTCGTGGAATTTACGAATCAGGATGTGCTGTTTCTCTATAGTACCGGAGTATTGAATAATCAAACGGCATTTTAGAGCAATAGTTGTGTTACAAAAATAGAGATTAGTTGTGTCAAACCGATTGAAATTTTCTTTGTAAGCTGTTATAATATTCATGATCATTATCTACGGGGGAAGAAAGTATGTTAAGATTTGGCTTAAAAGAAGCAGGATGTTTTGCGGCAGGTATTTTGTTTGGTACTGCAGGTGTTAAGGTGCTTTCCAGCAGAGATGCAAAGGGCGTATATGTAAAAAGTACAGCAGCAGCTCTTCGTGCCAAAGATTGTGTAATGGAAACAGTTACATCAATTCAGGCAGGGGCAGAAGACATCTATGCAGAAGCAAAAGCTTTAAACGAAGCTAGAGCAGCAGAAGAAGAGGCTGCAGAAGCTGTAGTAGAATAAACGAATAGCAAATGATGGGGGCTGTCTTAGGACAGTCCCTTAATTTGAAATGGGGTTTTTATCATGAAATTTATAATCAAACACGAAATCAAAGGACGTATGCGTATTCATGTTGTTTCGAAACGGAGAATGACGCATGAAGAAGCAGATACATTAGAATATTTTTTTCATGTACAGAAGTTTGTGACTTCTGCAAAAGTATATGATCGTATTGGAGATGTTGCGATTACATATACCTGCGAGAGAGAAGAACTGTTAGAGCTTCTGAAAAATTACAGGAAAGAAGACGTCGAACTGCCGACAGGACTGATTGAAAACTCCGGCAGGGCGTTGAATGATAAATACAAAGAACGATTGGTACTGCATGTATTATTGCGTTATATAGGCAAGTTATTTTTTCCGGCTCCGTTGCGTTATGCAATTGTTGGACTCAAATCGGTTCACTATATATATGAAGGGTTAAAATCTCTTTGCAAGCGGAAATTAGAAGTGTCTGTGCTGGATGCGACAGCGATTGTAGTGTCTCTTATTCGCAGGGATTATGAGACGGCAAGCTCTATAATGTTCCTACTGGGTATCGGTGAACAGTTAGAAGAGTGGACCCATAAGAAGTCAGTGGATGATCTGGCTCGTACCATGTCATTAAATATCAGTAAGGTGTGGCTTAAAACGGAGACACAGCAGATTTTGGTATTGGCTTCGGATATCCGTCAGGGAGATGAAGTAGTGGTACATATGGGTAATGTGATTCCATTTGATGGTACGGTTGTGGCTGGTGAAGCAATGGTAAATCAGGCATCACTTACCGGTGAATCAGATCCGGTAGTAAAAGATATGGAAGATTCCGTATATGCCGGAACGATTGTGGAAGAGGGCGAATTGACGATACGTGTTACAGCCGTAGGAGGAACAGGACGTTATGACCGTATTGTACAGATGATTGAAGAGACGGAAAAGCTCAAGTCCTCTATGGAAGGAAAAGCAGCACATCTGGCAGACAAGCTGGTACCATATACATTAGGTGGTGCAGTACTTATTTATTTCTTTACAAGAAATGTAAACAAAATGCTATCAGTCTTATTGGTTGATTTTTCATGTGCATTGAAATTAGCGATGCCGATTGCGGTGCTTTCGGCAATTCGTGAAGCGCGGATGTATGATATTACGGTCAAAGGTGGTAAATATCTCGAAGCATTGGCAGAAGCAGATACGATTGTATTTGATAAGACAGGGACATTGACAAAAGCCAGACCTACGGTAGTGGATGTGGTATCCTTTGATGGCAGAGAGCCGCATGAGCTTTTGCGTATAGCAGCATGTTTAGAAGAACATTTTCCACATTCTATGGCCAAAGCTGTTGTGGATGCTGCCATTGAAAGAGGTTTGGTGCATGAAGAGCTGCATACGAAGGTAGAATATGTCGTGGCACATGGAATTTCTACGACAGTAGATGGAAAGAAAACGATTATCGGTAGTCGTCACTTTGTATTCGAAGATGAAAAATGCCAGATTCCAGAAGGAAAAGAAGAACTATTTCATGGGCTTCCGGCACACCATTCTCATTTGTTTTTGGCAGTAGAAAACATGCTGGTAGGTGTTATCTGCATTGAAGATCCAATTCGTGGAGAAGCAGCAGATGTCATTCGTCAGCTTCGGGAAGCGGGATTTTGGAAAGTGGTAATTATGACAGGAGACAGTGAGCGAACTGCGGCAAGTGTAGCCAAAACACTGGGTGTTCTTGAATATTATTCGGAAGTTTTACCGGAGGATAAAGCAAACTATATCTTAGAACAGAAGGCATTGGGCAGAAAAGTTGTTATGGTTGGTGATGGAATCAATGATTCGCCGGCACTTTCGGCAGCAGATGTTGGTATTGCAATTAGTGATGGTGCAGAAATTGCCAGAGAGATTGCAGATATTACGGTAGGAGCAGAAGATTTGTACCAGCTTGTTACGTTGAAAAAGCTTAGTAATGCTTTGGTGAAACGTATTCGCAAAAACTATCGGGAAATTGTTGGCATCAATGGTGCACTGATTGGTTTTGGAGTTGGAGGTATACTTGCACCAACAACATCTGCTATGATTCACAATACTTCGACATTGGCAATTGGTATAGAAAGTATGACCAATTTGCTGGATAAGAAGTAATGTATCTACAGAAAGTTATGTATGTAGAAACGAAAGCGTTTTTCATATATAGATTTTTTATAGGAGGAAATGACTAGATGGATATTTTTTCAGTCATTAAGTTACTTGGAGGACTTGCGTTTTTCTTATATGGAATGAACGTTATGTCCGACGGACTTGAGAAAAGTTCCGATGGAACAATCGAAAAGTATTTGGGCATGGTAACCAAGAACAAGCTTTTTGCGTTGCTGTTTGGTGCAGTGATGACCATAGCAGTGCAGTCATCTTCGGCAGTTACCGTTATGCTGGTGGGCTTGGTAAACTCTGGTATCATTGAGTTTGGGCAGACTATTGGCGTATTGATGGGTTCGAATATTGGCACAACACTTACGGCGTGGATTTTGAGTTTGGCAGGAATTGACAGTGATGTGATTTGGATTAATCTGTTGAAACCGGCGAATTTTGCACCGATTTTTGCGTTGGTTGGTATTATTATGATGATGACCAGCAAAAAGCCAAAGTCACAGAGTATTGGAAATGTACTAATTGGTTTTGCAGTATTGATGTCAGGTATGACATTTATGTCGGATGCGATGGAACCTTTGTCCGAGATGCCGGAATTTGCAAGTCTTTTAACGGCTTTTGAGAATCCGTTGCTTGCAGTATTGGTAGGAGCAGGATTTACCGGTATTATTCAGAGTTCGGCAGCGTCCGTAGGTATTTTGCAGGCGATGTCTCTGACTGGTGGGATTACATACGGTATGGCACTTCCAATTATTATGGGACAGAATATTGGTACATGTGTGACCGCTGTACTTTCCAGTATTGGGGTAAGCCGTAATGCAAAGAAGGTAGCAGTTGTGCATTTATCATTTAATATTATTGGTACAACAGTTTGTCTGATACCATTTTGTATTGCAAGTTATGTGATGGATATTCCAGTGCTGAAGGAAGCTATTACTCCGCTTATGATTGCGGTAATGCATAGTATTTTTAATATCTTTACGACATTGGTTCTGCTTCCATTTACGAAACAGCTGGAAATGATTGCAAACAAGGTTTTTCCGGAGGTGGAAGGCGAAATCGAGCCGGAACCGGATTTTGTTTTGGATGAGAGATTGTTTGCAGTGCCGGCTTTGGCCATCAAAGACTCCACAGATGCAGTAGTGGGAATGTGCCATTTGTCCAGTAAAGCATTTAAACGAGCAGCCGGTATGCTGAATAATTATACGGAAGAGGTTGCAGAAAAAATCCAGAAAATGGAGAAAAAGCTGGATAAATATGAAGATTTGTTGGGCACGCATATGATGAAAATCACAAAGATTGGCATTTCGGATACCGATGCCAAGAGTGTAACAAGAATTCTGCATACGATTGATGATTTTGAACGAATTGGTGACCATGCAATCAATGTTATGTTTGTTGCCAAAGAACTGTACGAAAAGAAACAGTCTTTCTCTGAGGAAGCAAATAAAGAGATTGAATTGTTAAATGAAGCTTTGTTTGAGCTGTTGGATATCACATCAAAAGCATTTGAGGAAAATAATTTAGAGCTGGCAGTTTTGGTAGAACCATTGGAGCAGACCATTGACAAGATGGTATACCGTATGAAACGTAATCACATAGCAAGACTTCAAGCGGAAGAATGTACGATTAAGCTTGGTTTTGCATTTAGTGATTTGCTGACCAGTTATGAACGTGTTGCAGATCATTGTTCTAACATCGCAGTAGCGATTGTGGAAGCACAAAAAGGTACATATGAACCTCATGAATACTTAAAACAGGTAAAATACACCAATAAAGAAGCGTTCGAAAAAATGTATCACGAATATAGAACACGATATCATATAGAGAAAAGGGAAGCTAAAAAAGAGTAAAAAAACAGCTGTCACAAAGTTTAATTTTGTGACAGCTGTTTTTGTTCTTATTTTTCTTTTTGGATAGCATTTTCTTCATTTTTGATTTCCCAATGAATAAGGAAAGTCAAAAGTCCTCGCAGTAAAATAACAGCACCGAGAATTCCTAATTCTTCCCAGTCACGAACGACTACGGTACGAAGGACCTCACTGCCCATCTTAAATTCCAGGGAAAGTGCAATACCTTCTGCAAGATTCAGGCGGAGATGCCGGTTCTCTCGTTTGATCCATTGAATAAAGCATTTGATTGCGGTGTAAACCAAAACGGCGATACCGAATAATTCTAAAAGTATTGTACATATCTCAACAACGTAAATTAAGACAGTTTCCATGTTTTCTATAAATATATGCATAAATTTCCCGCAAATGTATGTATAGTCAAGTGTGTTCATAAGTATTCCTCCTCGTAAGTATACAAAACAATTCTATTCGTGACGGATTGTTACAACTATATGTACATTATAAGATATAATTGTTTATAGAGGCAAGAAGAAAAATTTTCTATTTTATATCTCGTTTGGCTTTTCCTAATCCACCGGTCATATGTTTCACACCATCTTTTTGTTCTGTGCGCACAAAGGAGGCACGTTTGATGGAGTCTTCTCCATATTTGTTTCGAATGGCATCAATGGCCGAGTCTAATTTGGAGAGTTTTTCTATGTTTTGTGTTTCAAAAAGAGAATATTGTCTATGGACTTCATTGGTAGCACGACTGGTCTGTACGCCAAGCAGACGGATTGGACTACCATTCCAAAGCTGGTCGAAAAGCTGACAGACATGGTGGTATATTTCGTTGGTTACATTAGTAGCGGAGTCAAGTGTCATTTGTTTCGAACTGTGCCGGAATTCGTTATCGACGTAGTAAACGGAGATAACGGAAATGTAGGATTTGTCAGTACGGATACGGGTTGCTACGGTTTCTGTCAAAGATAGTAGAATTTCTTTGGCTAAATAAGGATCGGTAACGTCAAAAGCAAGTGTGGTTTCGTTGCTGTAGCCTTTGTTTGCGGGTTTGCGGTTTCGGTTTGCTACTTCGTCCATACTGTCGCCATTTCCGTTGGCAAATTCCCAAATGATATTGCCATGTCCTTTTAAATTGTCGGTGATGACTTTTTTATCTGTTTTGGCGAGGTCGCCGATGGTGAAAATTCCTAAAGCATGCAGACGTTTAGTGGTTTGCCGGCCGACGAAAAAGAGTTCGGATACGGGAAGCGGCCACATTTTAAAAGGGACTTCTTCTGGAAAAAGGGTGTGTACCAGATTGGGTTTCTTGAAGTCAGAGGCCATCTTTGCTAGTAGTTTATTCGTAGAAATACCGATGTTTACAGTGAATCCGAGCTCGTGATAAATCCGGTCTTTGATGATGTGAGCTGCTTTTACCGGAGGTCCAAATAAATTCTCTGTGCCAGTCATATCGAGAAAGGATTCATCGATGGAATACTGTTCGATGTCGGGAGTGTAATCCTCTAAAATTTTTGTCATGGCATTGGAGTATTTCACATAAATCGGAAAGTTGGCAGGGACGGTTTTTAAAATAGGGCATTTACGGCGGGCATCGACGAGGGGTTCGCCCGTAGTTACACCATATTTCTTGGCAGATTCTGATTTTGCTAAAACAATGCCGTGGCGGGACTCCTCGGAACCACCGACAGCGGATGGAATCAGACGTAAATCCTCTGTGGCACCAAGCTCTTTCATGCGATAAGCGGCTTCCCATGAGAGAAAAGCACTATTAACATCAATGTGAAAAATAATCGATTTCATAAAATTCTCCTTGCGAACATTTGTTCGGTGGTATATAATAAGTATATCAAAAGAAATACGAAATGTAAAGAGAAAGGATTTCGAAAATGGGAGATTTAAAAAGACGGCGTAGTCGTAGGAGAAAACAGCGCATGTTAACTATAGTGTCGATTAGTGTGATTGTATTGGCAGCAGTGATTACAGGTGCTATTTTTATGGGTGTGGGAGCTCGGTCAGATAAGGATACGCAGCAGATGGGGCAGACTGGCTCTGAGAATATTGGGCATACGGAGAATCCGGATGATACAGAAACGATGAATGATACTGAAAAAGATACAGAAACTGAGCCTGTAATAGAAGATTTTACGATGTTTTTCACAGGGGATGTAATGTTACAGCGTTGTACAGATCTTTATGATAGTCAGGGAATTAATGGCATTATCAGTGAATATATTGAAGCAGAAATGGTTGAAGCTGATATGACAGTTATTAACAATGAATTTCCGTTTTCAAACAGAGGCAGTCAGCATCCGGATAAGCAGTTTACATTTCGTGTAGATCCGGTATATGTTAGTGCATTACAGGACATGGGTGTGGATGTAGCCAGTCTGGCGAATAACCATGCTTTGGACTTTGGGGTAGATGCGTTATTGGATTCATTCACGACTTTAGAGGGTGCCGGAATTCCATATGTAGGTGCCGGTGAGACAAAAGAGCGTGCAGAAGAAGCGGTATTTGTAGAGGCAGGAGGCAGAACGGTAGGGGTGCTTTCGGCTTCACGCGTGATTCCGGTCGTAGAATGGAATATTGAGAATCGTCAGCCAGGTTTGTTCTGTACTTATGACAGCACACGTTTGGTACAGCGTATTCAGGAGATTGAGGATCAGTGTGATTATGTGGTTGTTTTTGTACATTGGGGGATTGAACGAGAGGCTCTGCCGGAAGAATACCAGTACAATCTTGCGAAACAGTACATTGATGCAGGAGCTGATTTGGTCGTTGGAAATCATTCGCATGTGCCGCAGGGGATTGAATATTACAAAGGTGTGCCGATTGTCTACTGTCTTGGAAACTTTATTTTTAATCCGGATATGACAGACACCTATACCCTAAAAGTGGTTTGGGATACAGAAGGAGATACATCTCTTCAGGTAATTCCGGTTGATACGGAAAATTATTATACCAGTGAGTTAACTGGTAATGAAGCACAGGCATTTTATGACTATTTAGAAAGCATTTCTTTTGATGTTTCTATCGATGAGAATGGTATGGTGACAAATCTGGCAACAGAATAGAGGTTACTGTTCACTCAGCAACAAAGTTTAAACAAAATGGAAATTGTTATCTGGCAGGTGAAAGGGGCAACATGACAAGCATTTTATTAGTAGAAGATGATAAAGGTATTATAGAGAATCTAACCGCTTTTTTGACCAAAGAAGGATTTTTGGTGAAATCTGCCAATGGACAAAGGGATGCTTTGGAATTGGTGGCAAAAGAAAAGTTTGATTTGGTGCTGCTTGATATTTCTCTTGCAGATGGAAATGGGTTTGCAGTATGTTCGGCCATTAAGTCGGATTATCAGATTCCGGTCATTTTTTTGACTGCTTCTGGTGATGAATATAGCACTGTAACAGGGTTTAATCTAGGGGCAGATGATTATATAGCAAAACCATTTCGTCCAAGAGAGCTGATATCCCGTATCAAAAACATTCTTCGTCTGACAGGTGGAACCGGTTCTGTGACACAATTAGGAGATGTTTTGGTAGATACCATTCGCGGTACGGCCAGCAGAGAGGGACAGGACCTTTATTTGTCTGCCTTGGAGTATCGATTGCTGTTGGCATTTATCAATAACCGCGGCATGATTTTATCCAGAGTACAGCTTTTGGAGATGATATGGGATATTGCGGGTGAATTTGTAAATGATAATACGTTGACGGTTTATATTAAACGTCTGCGTGAGAAAATAGAGCGCGACCCACAGAATCCGCAAATTATCAAAACCGTTCGCGGACTAGGATATCGCGTGGATTGAATGATAATGATTAGGAATTTTGGTAACTATTTTGAATAAAAGTTAGGTAGAGAGTTTAAAATGAATTTTTTTCGAAATAAAGAAGTAAGAATTGAATGCGCCATAGGGATAGGTATCACAATAGGTGCCGCCCTAGGTGCTTTTTTATACCATTCGGCGTTTGGAATATATACGTTGCTGATATGTACCATTTTGAATGTGGTTCATTTCATATATATTTACAAGAGATATCGAAAGATACAGGAGTTATCTGCTGATATCGATTATATACTTCATAATGACATTCCAATTATATTTGAAAAGTATGAAGAGGGGGAACTGGCTATTTTGGAGAGTGAAGTACAGAAAATGACCCTGTGCCTGCGGGAACAAAAGCAGCAGTTATTGGACGATAAGAAATATCTCGCGGATTCAATTGCAGATATCTCGCACCAGATTCGTACACCACTGACTTCTATTAATTTATTATTGTCATTTTTGTCAGATCCTCTGATAACCGAAGAAAAGAGACAGAAGACAATTCGGGAAATTTATGAGTTATTATCCCGCATTGATTGGCTGATAACGACTTTAATGAAAATTTCGAAACTGGATGCTGGAACAATTCAGTTAAAATCAGAATCTGTTTCAATGGAAACTTTATTAAAGCAAAGTGCAGCACCACTTTTTATTCCCATGGAGCTGCGTGGACAGGAATTTCGACTGCAGGCCTCCGGTGAATTTTGTGGAGACTTGGAATGGACGAGTGAAGCAATTGGAAATATCATAAAAAACTGCATGGAGCATACACCAATGGGAGGCAGCATAGAGGTTATAGCCTCCGAAAATGCAATTTACAGAGAAATTGTGATAATTGATACAGGATGCGGGATTGCATCCGAAGATTTGCCATATATTTTTGAACGTTTTTATAAGGGGAAGAATTCCGGAAATAAGAGTTTTGGAATAGGGCTTGCATTGGCGCGTGTTATTATCTGTAATCAAAATGGTACGATAAAAGCAGAGAACCGAAAAGAAGGCGGGGCAAGATTTACGATTCGTTTCTATAAGTGACAATGTCTTTGTTCAGCAATAAAACACTTGCTGTTTTGCTGCGTAGAACATGATCCAAGCATATTACTGTCTGCGGAGTGGGCAGTAATATGACAGTTTTGTAATAATAAAGTCACGTAGCTGTCATCTTGACGAGGTAGGATAAACCTATAAAACACAGGCAGGATGTAAACGTTTAACTAATGATATTCTGTTTGTGCCAAAATAAAAAAGGAGAAGCAGCATGGAAATTTTAAGAGTAGAAAATCTAAGCAAAGTATATGGAAAAGGCGAAACAGAAGTCAGAGCTTTGGATGATATATCTTTTTCCATTGAGAAAGGACAATTTGTGGCAATTATTGGTCCTTCGGGTTCCGGAAAATCTACACTTCTGCATATATTAGGCGGAGTGGATAAGCCAACCAGCGGAAAGGTCTATGTGGATGGCATGGATGTGTATGCACAGAATGATGAGCAACTGGCTATTTTCCGCCGGCGTCAGGTAGGATTGATTTATCAGTTTTATAATCTGATTCCAGTGTTAAATGTAACAGAGAATATTACACTTCCGGTATTGATGGATGGCCAGAAGGTGAATGAAGAACGATTGCAAGAATTGCTACAGGTGTTGAAGCTGGAGAAGAGACAAAAACATCTGCCAAACCAGCTTTCCGGAGGACAGCAGCAGAGAGTGTCAATTGGCAGAGCTTTGATGAATGCACCGGCAGTAGTTCTGGCAGATGAACCTACAGGAAACTTAGATAGTAAAAATAGTCAGGAAATTGTAGAACTGTTGAAACTTTCGAACAAAAAGTACAAACAGACGCTGATTATGATTACGCATGATGAAAATATTGCTCTTCAGGCAGACCGCATCATAGCCATTGAAGATGGCAAAATTATTCGAGATGAGGTGGTTCGTGCATGAGTATCTTTCATTTGAATATTTTTCATAAAGTAACGCTAGAGATTTTAAAGAAAAACAAGACACGTACTATAGTAACAATTATTGGAATTATTCTTTCGGCATCGATGTTTACGGCAGTTACAACAACTGTATCGAGTGTACGAAATTACTTATTAGAAAATGCCTATTACAATTATGGGAACTGGCATGTAAGTGCATTAGAAGTAGACGAGACATTTTTTGAGTTTTTAAAAGATCCGAATTCAGTGATGAAAGATGCAGAGGAACAGGCATATTTTGAAGAGGGGACGGTGGAAAGTTATATCTACAGTCAGCAATTAGGATATGCCTATGCAGAAGGTTCTACGAATGCATACAAACCATATCTCTATATCATTGGAGCTGATAGGGATTTCTGTGAAAATATGCCGGTGCATTTAACCGGAGGACGATTACCGGAAAAAGCAGATGAGATTTTGCTTCCAGAACATCTGGCAGAAAATGGAGAGGTATATTACAAAGTCGGAGATGTGCTGACATTGGAAATAGGCAATCGTGTGGCAGATGGCTATGTACTTGGCCAGTATAATCCTTACATGAATGCAGATGAGGGTGAGCCGGTAGAGGGAAGTGATGTGCCGGAGGATAATGGGACGGACAAAGAAGTGTTGGAAGTCATGGAAACTCGTACGTTTACGGTTGTAGGATTTTATGAAAGACCAAATTTTGAGAACTATTCCGCACCGGGATATACGGCCATTACGGTAATGGATAAGGTAAGACCAGAAGGTTCTTTGTATAATTTCTATTTTAATATGGAGAATCCACAAGATGCGTATTTATGGTTTTCCAATATTAGTGCCGTTTGGATGTGCGGTGGTACGATGAATTATAATGTACTTACATACTTAGGTGTGCTTGGCTATGAAGGGTTCTATGTGGTTTTATATGGCCTTGCAGCTATTGTATGTGGATTGATTATGTTTGGTTCGGTATCTTTGATTTATAATGCATTTTCGATTTCGGTTTCCGAAAGAACCAAACAGTTTGGCCTGCTGTCTTCTATAGGAGCTACCAAAAAGCAGATTCAGAAAATGGTACTGTTTGAAGTAGTGTTTGTAAGTGCAATTGGTATTCCGCTTGGTATTTTGGCTGGTGTAGGCGGCATGGGAGTGACATTTCATTTTCTGGGAAAATCGTTTAATGAATTGACGCGTTATGTAGTACCGTTTACCCTTTGCGTATATCCGATTTCGATTGTAGCAGCTTGTGTGATTACATTGTCTACTGTATTGATTTCTGCCTGGATTCCATCCAAGCGAGCAACTATGGTAACTGCAGTGGAAGCTATTCGACAGAGTGGAGATGTGAAGTTAACCAAACGTGAACAGAAGTATTTGCATAAAGTAGAAACGAAGAATGTGGTTTCTGCGAATGAACGGAACTTGGCTTATCGTTTCTTTGGATTACCGGGTATGATTGCGGATAAATATTACAAACGAAGCAAACGAAAATATCGTGCAACTGTAGTTGGTTTATTTATGAGCATTGTGCTGTTTGTATCGGCATCTGCGTTTACCGGTTATCTGACGGACTCTATGCAAAATAGTTTGGCTGGTAATGGATATGATTTGATGTATGGTTATGATCCAACCATGTATATGACAGTGGAAGAAATTGAGCAGAAAGAGTTTGAGGGTCTGCCTACACAAGAGGAGATTTCTGAATTATTTGCAGAGGCAGAATCGGTAACACATACGACCTATGTTCATCGGCGAATTGTTTATGCAACAATTTCAAAAGAAAATCTGACAGATTCCTATATCAAATATCTGACAGAAAAGTATGAAGGCATGGGATTGGAAAATAGAGTAGAAAATGGATTTGAAAATGATATTGCGCTCGTTTTTGTAGAAGATGAGGAATATGAAGCGTTTTTAGAAAAACACAAACTGGATAAATCTTTATATTTGCATGCGGCAGAGCCACTCGGAATTGCAATTGAGGGAAATACTTTTTTTGATTATGATTTGCAGCAATATGTAACTACAAATATTTTAAATTCAGCAGATGCAGACATTATTGTTGAAAAGGAAGTTGCAGAGGGGGAATATGAAAATATTTCATTGCAGATAGGAACGATTATCAAGGAACGTCCATATTTTGTAAGTAATTCCTCTAGTTTGACAATTGTATATCCATACAGTATGAGAGATGAGGAAAGTCTGACATTGGGATATAAAAACAACTATCTTTGTGACCATTATATTCTCTCAGATGACCACAGGGAAAGCTATGCAGATTTGAAACAGATTGTGGTGGAACAGGGACTTAGCAAAAACTTCCTGTATGATTATGCAGAAGGTGTGGAAGAAAACAGAACTTTGGTTTTGATTATCAATGTGTTTTCTTACGGATTTATCGCACTTATTTCGCTGATAGCAGCTGCAAATGTATTTAATACTATTTCTACGAATATCAGTCTGCGCCGTCGCGAATTTGCGATGTTGAAATCGGTTGGTATGTCAAACAAAGAAATGAACCGCATGATGAATTTTGAATGTATTTTGTATGGCAGCCGTGCCCTTTTATATGGATTGCCGGTTTCTGTGGTAATTACATGGCTGATTTATCGTGTGATATCTGAAGGATTTTCAACTGGTTTTTATCTGCCTTGGGGGGCCATTGCAGTTGCAGTATGTAGTGTATTTATCGTAGTATTTGCAACGATGATGTATTCCATGCGAAAGATTAAAGCAGATAATCCATTGGATGCATTAAAAAATGAAAATTTATAGTAATAGTTCAGGCTGAATTGTTACAATATATAAGAAACAAATTCCAGAGTTTACTTGCATTTTGTTTATAAATTGCATAAAATTAATCCCTGTCTACAATAGAAAAAGTAGAAAAGTACAGAACGGTTCTTGTACAATAAAATAGAACGTGATATGCTTATATACAAAGGGTAGATAAGGAGGGAGTTATGTTTCAGAAACTAAAAAAATTATTCGAACCAACTGATATGACGGTGGGTTCGCCATGGAAAAGTATTGCCATGTTTTCCATTCCGATGATTATTGGTAATGTGGCACAGCAGCTTTATAGTACGGTAGACAGTATTGTAGTAGGTAAGTATGTTGGTGACAATGCACTTGCTGCAGTAGGTAGTGCTGCACCAATTTTGAACATGCTGTATGTATTGTTTATCGGTATTTCTGCCGGTGTAGGGATTATGGTTGCTCAGTATTTTGGGGCAAAATCCAAAGAAGACTTATCGGAGACGATAGGGAACTGTATTACAGTAACGGGTCTGTGTTCTTTGTTTTTGGCATTGATTTCGCCATTTATTATTCGACCAATGTTAGAGATGTTGAATACGCCGGAAACGATTATAAACTGGTGTGATTCCTATTTGTTGATTTCGATGATTGGTTCCGCAGGTATGGCATATTATAATATTTTAAGTGGTGTGCTTCGTGGTATGGGAGATTCGTTCTCTGCACTTCTTTATTTATTAGTAGCTACGGTGATTAATATTGTATTAGATATTCTATTTGTAGCAGGATTTGGTTTGGAAGTGCCGGGTGTAGCTTTGGCAACAGTTATTGCACAGGCGGTATCAGCATTCCTTTGTCTGAGAAAACTGACAAAAATGCAGGGTGTATTTGAATTAAAGAAAGAACATTTAATTCCAAAAGAAAAATATGTAAAGCAGTTGGTAAGTCTTGGACTTCCTTCTGGTGTGACACAGGCGATTTTCTCATCTGCTATGATTATTGTACAGTCACTGACAAACAGTTTCGGTGAAATGTTTATCGCAGCCAATGTAATTATTATGCGTGTAGATGGTTTTGCCATGATGCCAAACTTCTCGTTTGGTACAGCAATGACTACATATGCAGGTCAGAATATTGGTGCCGGTAAAATTGACCGCGTATCCAAGGGAGCAAAACAGGGTACTTTGATGGCGGTAGGTGTATCGGCTACGATTACAGCAATCATTTTAATTTTTGGTAAATACCTCATGGGTATCTTTACAGATACAGTAGAACTTGTAGAAATGAGCCGTTATCTTATGGGTATTCTCGCTGTAGGTTATATTGCGATGGCGGTGACACAGAGTTTGTCAGGTGTTATGCGTGGTGCAGGTGATACGGTAACACCGATGTGGATTTCGATGGTTACTACAGTTCTTATTCGTGTACCGGTAGCATATGGTATTTCATTCCTTACCAGAACACCGGAATTACCATTCGGACGTTTTGAATGTATTCACATTTCATTATTGGCATCCTGGTGTATCGGTGCAATTTTAACAGCATTCTTCTTTGGTAAAGGAAAATGGAAAAGAAAAGCGATTCGTATTAATGGATAAGAGAAATAACAGTTACTTCTAACGAAAGAGGTAGCTGTTATTTTTTCTTTTTTGTTTATTTTTTAAAACATATTAT
>CAYVGA010000024.1:0-22062 GCA_964449855.1 uncultured Lachnobacterium sp. | reverse complement strand
GCATGTTTATTTTAAGTTTTTAGATTTTAACTTGCTCGCTTCATTTTTTCCGGCTAAATTGAGCATGTTTATTTTAAGTTTTTAGATTTTAACTTGCTCGCTTCATTTTTTCCGGCTGAATTGAGCATGTTAAACTTAATACATAGATAATAGCACACCATTTTTTAAATGTATATAACTAAAATTGGGCACTTTAAGTTACTTTACGCAATCGTTACTGTTCACTTCATGCTCAGTAACGATTTATGTTGAGCTGAAAATAACCAGCCAAGTACTGGTTGATATAAATCTAAAGTTTTTTCTAGTCGTTAATGGATACCCTCTTCATATCCTGCACCAGCATTTCCGCCGACATACGAAGTGCACCCTGACTTAAAATTGTAAGCTGTTCCAATCCATCATTGGTTACTACTGTAATTCTGTATTTGTCTACTAACTGGTGTACGGTACGTTCAATATAAGCGTCCGCAGTTTCATCCTGCTTTGTATGGATGACTTCCAAGTCAAAATACTTCTCACCGGAACCTGTATTTCCCTTTTTCTTATATCCATCAAATACCACCATAAGACGGCATCCTTTGTAGCCCTGATAGTTTACCAGCATATCTTTCAGTGCATCTTTCGCCGAATCCATATTAATGCTTGACAATTCTTTTAACTCACGGACAGCAAAAATAATATTATAACCATCAACAATGACCAGCTCCTGCAAAATAGGTTTCTTTGGATAAATTGGATTTCCCTTTTTATCAATTTTTTGGTGTGCATCCCTTTCTTGCTTTTTGGTACCGCCTTTCGATTTATTTGACCATTTCTTTCGCTCGTAATCCAGCATGTCTTCTTTATTCATCCCAAATTCACGTGCATAAATCTGTTGAAGTTCCTTGTCCAATTCCCAGGAAGATGCACTGGCTGTTTTGGCCAAACGGTCTGCCTCCTTACGTTCTGCCAATTCACGCAATTCCTCAGCCTGCTGCTCCAAGTCATACGAAAGACCGCCTTTTTGCGTAACATGTCCTTCGCTGTCACAGACATATTCCAAATGCATATAGTCCGGTACTTCATTCCAAGGCACTACAAATCCCGCACCATGTGCACAAAAGACACTGCCCGTTGGATTTGCCGTATCTTCTTCACTGTCATACCCCATACGATCCACGACTTCTGCACTGTTGTGACATACATCATACCCTTTTAATTCTAAGGTCAAACGTCCAGTTCCTTTCGTATACGAATGTACTTCTGTCATATAATCCTGCATCGTGGCAACCGGGGCTGTACCTCTCAAAACTGCCACATCACCATCTTCTCTGGAAAGATATTCCGGTGCCTCGTGTTTTCCAAAACGATTTCGAATATCAGTCATGGCTCGTCCAATTGCATCAACAGGAACTTCTAATGTAAATCCATAATATGGTTCTAACAATACATTTTCCGTAGACTTTAATCCCTGTCGAATCGCACGATAGGTCGCCTGTCGAAAATCGCCGCCCTCCGTATGTTTTAGGTGTGCACGGCCTGTTACAATCGTAAACTTAATGTCTGTAATCGCCGAACCGGTTAATACTCCCGGATGTTCACGTTCCAAAATATGCGTCGTAATCAATCTCTGCCAATTCAAATCCAATACATCTTCACTGCAGTTCGAACATACACTAATTCCACTGCCCGGCTCTGCCGGTTCCATCCAAAGATGTGCTTCTGCGTAATGACGAAGCGGCTCAAAATGCCCAACGCCTTCCACCGGCTTTGCAATGGTTTCTTTGTATACAATATTTCCCGGTCCAAAGGTCACACGAACACCAAAACGTTCGAGTATCACACGACCTAATACTTCCATTTGTACCTGTCCCATAAGCTGTGCATGAATTTCCTGCAATGCTTCATTCCACAAGATATTCAACTGCGGATCTTCTTCCTCTAACTGTTTTAAATTTCGCATCAATTCGACTGGATTTACGCCCTGTGGAACTATAATCTGATAATTCAAAACCGGCTCTAAGATAGGCATTGTCTTCGTATTATTCACACCAAGTCCCATACCGGGATAAGTCTGATCCAGACCTGTTACCACACAGATTTCCCCTCTCTGCACCGAATCTGCTGTTTCGTATTTCTCTCCCGAATAAATACGAATCTGGTCAATTTTCTCTTCCAAACCATTATAGCTGATTTTATCTTTTACTTTTAAAACACCGCTGGTTACTTTAATATGCGTAAGACGTACCCCTCGAGCATCTCGGCCAATTTTATAGACCAATGCACCAAATTTCTGCATTTGCGTCTCGATTGCAGATAAGCAGGTTTCTCCTAAATTTCCTGCATCTACACCCTTTGCTCCAGCCTTTTTCATCGCTGCCACTTTCGCCATAGCCGCTCTCTCATATGCTCCCTTAGCAAACAGTTTAATGCCTTCCAATAATTCTTTCACACCATCTAATTTCAATGCGGAACCATAAAAACAAGGGTACAATTGACGATTCCCAATCACTTCTGCAATCTGTTCGTCTGTCACACACTCATGCTCCATATAGTAATCCAACAGCGTCTCGTCACAAACCGCAATATTTTCATAACACGCATTCACATCAAATGTACAACCATGTATTCGCCATTTTACAAAACCACCCATTTCCACACATTCATCTGACAACTGACTCTTCAATTGTTTCTGAATACGCTCTTTCTCGGCTCCACCCAAATCCATTTTATTTACAAAAATATACGTTGGAATCCCATAATGTTTCAAAAGTCTCCATAGCGTTCTCGTATGTCCCTGCACACCGTCTGTCCCGCTAATCACCAGAATCGCATAATCCAATACCTGTAGGGTACGTTCCATCTCTGCCGAAAAATCCACATGCCCCGGTGTATCTAAAAGTGTAATTTTTACGCCCTCACAATCAAGCTGTGCCTGCTTCGAAAAAATCGTAATACCTCTCTCTCGCTCCTGTGTATCTGTATCCAAATATGCATCCTGATGGTCTACACGCCCAAGCGCACGGATTTTCCCTGTTTCATACAACAGTGCTTCTGATAAAGTTGTCTTTCCCGCATCTACGTGCGCTAAAATTCCAAGTACCATAATTCCTCCAACATTACAATGCCACCCTTAACTAAGGGTGGCACCTACATTCTCATAATTACAATTCGCAAAGCGAGATTCTCCGCACGCACGGTGTTACAAAGCAACAAACTTCTTCTCAGCTATGCTGATGCATTTACGCTCACGCTTCGCGTCCTGTCAGCAACTCTTCCAGTTCCGCTCTGCCCTGTGCATAATTCTTAAAATGAATTGTATGCAGACCAAATGCTCTCGAACTTATCACATTCGCTTCATTATCATCTAAAAATACCGCTTCGTCCGGATTGATATCATAGCGTTCACAAATCACCTCAAAAATTTTCTTATCCGGTTTAATCAAATGCTCCTGAAACGAAAATACTGCTCCATCCACCAATGATACGAAATCCAGTTCATTATCCTTACATGCGTAATAGGTTGGTTCTGACCAGTTCGAAAGAATATAGACCTTATAACCACGGTCTTTTAATTCCTGAATCCAGGATTTCGCATAATCATATTGTTCTATCATTTTTCGCGGATCTTCAAAAATCTTTGCAATATAAGAACGATATTCCGGTGCTTTTTCCGCAAACCTATCAATAATTTCTTCTACGCTAAGCACACCTCTATCAAACTCATTCCAATCCGGATTACGAACCGTTGCATTCGCAACAATTTCAAAATCCTCTCCTTCTAAACCAAATCCCTGAAACATTTTTCTCCAGCAAAAATCAATCAAAACATTTCCAATATCAAAGATGATTGCGTGAATCATTCTGTTCATTCCCCTTTCGCATTTTCCTTCTTATTTTGACAGTCCCACAACCAAAGCAGGAGGATGCTTATCTCACCCACCATTGCAATAATTTCATTCACCGACCATGAATTTCATGTGTTCATCACGCATGTTCATTGTTTTACAATGTCGTATTCACACCATTGATTGTCGCCTGCTCATTTTCTTCCATTGGAATTACAATACATTTCTGACCATCAATCAAAGAAGTATGTATCTTTCCCGCCTTTTCCGGTTTTACATGAAGTACCACATCGTAGCTGCGTGTTTCTGCCATGTAATTCTCGATTTCTTCTTCCTTTTCTTTCAATTGAACGGTACATTCTTCTAATTCTGTTGTTTTATCGTCCAGCTGTTTATTTAATACAACAATCTGATTTTCCATTTCTTTACGCTCTAGACGCAGCTCATTCTGTACCAAAGCCTTAGCATCAATCACATTTTCTGCCACAGGTGCTTTATTGCCAAATGCCTCATCCATGGATTTTTCGATACGATTTGCCTTTTCTTCCGGCACATTGCTCTCTTCCAAAAGCTTGCCTAATGTATCCTTATCTAACACAAATGCATCTGCATCCTCATCATGTGTCTCTTCATATACTTCCAGCATATCCGAAAGATTCTGCTGGATATCCATCAGAATCTCTTCCGTATGTTCATCTTCTGCACCAAGTACATTGCGCACAATCGAATGAAATGCCATTTTCTGTTCTGTAGCTGTACGCTCTATGCCACACCCAAGGCCATTCGCCATAAATTCAGAATGTGGTTCTTTGGTATTTTTGGTATAAAACAGTGTTGCATGAATATCCGTACTTCTATCCGTAAATGCAGGAAATAAAAATGCAGTCTCCGGCATACCTACAACCCAGTCACGCACACGATTGCCGATACGCCCCTCGGCTTCCAGATACCCCAGTCCCGGTTTGGATAATGCCACTGGACAAATCGCACAAATCAAATAATTGTACACTTCTTCTGACTCATCCAAATCATCATTGTCACTGGTACGGGTCATAACATCATAAGAATCGTGATACAAAAGAATTAAATAATTCCCCGCCTCATCATAGGTATCAATCACCAAATCATAATATGTATCCAAAAGATTCTCATCCTCTAGTCTGCTTTCACGAAGTGCCATCAGAATCTGCTGTCTGCCGCCCACTTCTTCCTCTTCTAACGGAAATGACAATTCCAATAAATTGTTTCCCAATGTGCCGGAAAGTGCTTTATTCGCAATTTCCAAATATTTATAATATTCCTCTTCTTCCAAACTTAAAAACTTGCCGCCAAATTTACAGACTTTGTTTTTATTTCCGTCCACATAGCAGCCCACCAAACGTGTAAA
The DNA here is from genome assembly GCA_964449855.1 of uncultured Lachnobacterium sp. Lineage (GTDB taxonomy): Bacteria > Bacillota > Clostridia > Lachnospirales > Lachnospiraceae > Roseburia. The sequence goes on along the minus strand of CAYVGA010000024.1, from coordinate 16,848 downwards.
GCTTGCTTCCTCTTTTTTGAAACGGCGTTTTAATTCCAAGACTTCTTTTTTATTCAAACTTCAATCCTCTTTGAACAATTGTATTACATTCTTGTTCTCTTCCAATAGTTTTTCATCTTATAATCTTCGTTAAACGTAATTTCTCTGCCAAGATATTTCGGTGGTATAAATGCCTTGGCATCCGCCTCTGTCGGAAATTCGATTTCGGCATAATAAAACGCACGCATTGTTCCCGGTTCCACATGACTTACTTCCAAAACCCAAGGACCTAATTTATAGGTTTTGTAATCTTTCACAACAGTATTTACCCCTAACAGCTCCATTGAATCATAGAAAAAGCTTTCTTTTACATCCGTAATAATCTCTGTTCTGGTCAATTCACCCTCACTCTTTACGGTCAGACGAAAATCCGCCTTCCCTGTTTTTCGATCCATTGCTCTATGAATACGAATTTCAGGATCAATACTCAGGTATCCTTGTTCAATCTCTGCTTCCCGAAGTAATTCCAATCCAATTGGAAATCCATCTATCAAAAATTTACGTTCAATTTCTAACATAATTTTTTCTCCCTTTATTTCACGGAAAGAAACACATCCAGAACACACTCCTGCTGTTCTTCTCTTGTTATGAATGCCTTTCCATCCCCATCCTGTGCTCCATAATGTGCATAATTCGCATGATTGCCGCCATCAATCACTTCCTCTATCACATCTTCCGGCAAATTGCTGTAATATTCCTCGTACTTCTCCATATTCAGCACTTTGTCCTCTGTTCCATAGAAACTGTATACATCTATTTCTAATTCCCTTAAATCCTCTGTACTGTAAGCCGCCAAAAGTACCAAAGCATCGACATCTTCATCATGTGAAGCACTAAACGAAGCTGCCATCGCACCACCAAGAGAATGCCCCATCATTGTCCAACTCTCAATGTGCCCCGCCTCAGCGAAAATACTTTCTGCTGCATTCATACCAAAAATAGCAAGTTTTGCCGGCATCTTCACCAAATAAACCTCGTATCCCTGTTCTGCCAGCTCCAACAGCATCGGTGCATATGCTTTTTCATCTACTTTTCCGCCCGGATAAAACACAATTCCTTTGTCCATATCCGTATCTTCTGCATTGGCAGTAAACAGATAGTAACCATCTTCTTCCACAACTTCTATCTTTGCATTCCCAAGCATTGCTTTTTTCGCTGTATCGGTTGCCCTGTAATAATCATTTGCATATGTAACCCATGCAAATATTACCGCAGCCGCAACAATCGCTGCTGTCATTATAATTACAACCCGCTTTTCCGTTTTGCTTAACTGCTTCTTTTCCAAACTCATGTCTATCCTCTTTTACCAGCAAAGAACTTCTGCACCGGTTTCTGTCACAAGCACCATAATTTCCCACTGCGCAGAAGGTTTTCCATCCGCAGTATATGCTTCCCAACCATTCTCTTCGTCAATAAAAATTTCGACACCGCCCATATTTACCATAGGTTCAATCGTAAATATCATGCCCGGAACCATCAGCATATCGGTTCCGCGTTTTGTATTATATCCTACCCAAGGATCTTCGTGGAATTCCAGACCTACGCCATGACCGCCGATTTCACGTACCACCGTATAGCCATTCGCATACGCATGATCATGAACAGCCTGTCCCATATCTCCTAAAAATCCCCAAGGTTTCACTTCTTTTAAGCCTAATTCCACACATTCTTTTACCACTTCTACCAGACGCTTTTTCTCCGGGCTTACTTCTCCAATACAGAACATTCTCGAAGAATCACTGAAATATCCGTTCAAAATGGTAGAACAGTCTACATTGATAATATCCCCTTCTTTTAACACTACATCTTCCGATGGAAATCCGTGACATACCTGCTCATTTACGGAAGTGCAGACACTATATGGATATCCCTGATAATTCAATGGTGCAGGAATTCCACCCATTTCTGTTGTCATATCATGTACAATCTTGTCAATTTCTGCCGTATTCATACCTGCATGAATATGTTCACCGATATAATCCAGCACCGCAATATTGATTTTGGCACTTTCTTTGATTTTTGCAATCTGTTCCGGTGTCTTAATAATATTTCTAGGTGGAACTTTATGTCCCATCGCTGCAAATTTTGCAATTTTGTCATCAAATGCAGCATGACATGCCTTATATTTTTTTCCACATCCACACCAGCATGGATCATTTCTACCAATTTTTGCCGCCATTTTCTTATTCCTCTATCTTTCTAAATTAATGTGTAACTGTTCAGTACCTTCACAGTTACATTAATGTTTCAATGTGATATCCCCAAAATCCAATCGGTTTAACACATTATCATCTACATTATATTTATAATCTGCTAAAAAATCCAAAAACACTTCTTCATAATAATCATAATCCGAATAATTTACACTATCCATAGCCGCACAAATTGCCTGGGCTTTTTGTGCATAAGCAATTTTTTCCATCGCCTTATAAATATCTTCTTTTGTGATGCCGAGTTTTTCCTCTTTGCCCTCATCTGTGATATCATACCAGAAGTCATCTACATCATTTTGCAGAATCTGCATCTCCTCTTCTGACAAAGAAATCTTTAATTCTACCGCAATCTGATAAAACAGTTCATCGTGAATCGCCATAGACATTGCTTCATTTCGTGCTGCGTGACTAATATATGTCCCATCTGTATGCACATTCCAATATTTTGCCGTATCCTCCGGATCGTAAATTTCTGCCAGTTTTTGCACCTCTGTTTCTTGATGTACAACATATAGTGCAAATTCCCGCAACGTAATCTCTTCTTCTTCCACCGTCGCCACTACCAAATCCAAGGATTCCGGATAAATAATATCCTCCCTGTTCTTTCTTGTATAATCTGCCAAAAACGAGAGTATCACAACCAAAATTACAAATATCCATAATACACGAAATTTTTTTACACTCTGTAAAAACACACTCATTATCCACCCCTATAATACTCTTCGAATACCGGTAATTGTGCTGCATGTTACACTTCTGTTGCAGGTAATACCCGCTTTCGTAGACTGTGCTTCTACAATACGGCCATTTCCGATATAAATAGCCACATGCCCAGGATAAATAACAATATCACCCGCCTTGATATTTTCAAAAGCTACCGGCTGTCCATAAGATTTAAATGCCTGTGAATATCTAGGCACACCCGAAAAACCAAAATGTCCATAAATTAAATTCACAAATCCAGAACAGTCACAACCCTCTGTCAAACTGTTTCCACCCCATTTATACGGATTGCCCACAAACTGCAACGCATAATTCACCAATTCTTCACCACTAACACCGGACGAAAAGGCCGGATCATACGAAGGATCCGTCAAATATCCACCACCTGTCGATGGTTTTTGGCTTCCATCATCATTATTGGCTGTTTCCTGCTGTTGTTGCTGCTGTTGTTGTTGCTGCTGTTGCTGCTGTTGCTGCTGTTGTTGCTGCTGTTGTTGCTGCCGCAATGCAATCAAACGATTTTGCTCCTCTATATAATCAGCCAATTCCGCAGCTCTGATTTCTGCTGCGGCAATCTGCTCCTGATAATCCTCTGCTTCCGCTTCTAACGCTGCCATCGCATTTTTCAGTTCCACTTCCTGATGCTCATAAACTTCCTGCATTGCCACAAGATCATTCATACTTGCTTCCAAATCTGCTGCAAGCACTTCAATTTCTTTTACAATTGCTTTATAGTCCTCCAACATCTGCCGGTCTGCATTATGTACCTGATTAATATATTCCAAACGATTTAACAACTCTGCAATTCCATCTGAATTTAAAAAGGCATCCCATAATGAATCCTGTGTGCTATTTTCATACATATACTGGATTCGAAGTTTCATATCCGCATATGCTTTCTCTTCCTTAAGTCTGGCACTCTCCAAGTCTAATTTTGCCTGTTCAATCGCTACCTGCGTATTCGCAATATCCGTTTCCAAAATCGCCTTATCTGCTAATAAGTCACTCAAAACCTGTGCCTTTTCACTTAACTGCTCTTCCAGAGCATTCACACTATCTTCCAAATCACCTAACTGATTTTCAATATCATCCAGCTCATCCTGTGCTTCATCTCGTCCGCTTTGGGATGCCACAAAAATCTCTTCCCCTTCCCAGCTTTGGAATATATGTCCCTGCTCTGCTGCTGGAATTGCCAGCACCATACCCAAAACCAATGCCAGCGAAAGTCCTCTCTTGAATTTCATAAAATCCTCCATACGTGCATAATGCAGGCTCTGCAAGAGCCTGCTCTACAATTCATTACTAATATGTAATTATTCAGTACCTGAATCGTTACACTAATATACAATATCATACTGTTCAAACGCAATGTCTGTAATGACACCATCCAGATAATTGATTATAATCGCCTGATATTTGTCATCCCCATTGTAAATCCATTCATATGTTGTATACGCTGCATCTCCACTTGTATCCACACTGACGTAATAAGGCGTTCCAAGCCACGCTTCCAATTCCTCATAGCTTGTCGTCATACCAAATCCATTTCCAAAGATAAGATCAAGCTCTGCTGCACTTCCATCCGTAATATAAGAAGCTCGATTATCAAAATAAATATAATCCACAATTCCTTCTTCTAAAGGTATTTCTTCTTTTGTATCATTAGAAATACGAATGGAACCCAGTGCATTTCCTGCCTCATCAAAAAACCAGACATTCTCCCATGACTCCGGCTCGAGCTTAGACGTCTCGTAACCTTCCTCCAATACATATCCCATTTCCATAAACACATCATAAGACATTGGAATACTATAAGCTGCACCTTTATGCGTAAAGTTTTCAAAACCTTCTACCAACAGAACCTCATCTGTTCCCGGATAATCTTCAAAAACATCCGGATCTATGTAGTCTTCTTCATCCATCCAATCATCAGATAAAATCCCCTGTTCCAGTTCATTGTAAATCTCCTTAAACTCCGTCATAAAGAAAACTGCAAATATAACATGGATAATAATAGATATTAATGCAAAAGCACCGCCGATAATCAAAAGAATATTCGCCGTCTTTGATTTTGCTTTAAATTCTTCCACCCTTCCAAAATTATAGGATGAATTTGCCTGAATCGTAAATACCAGTGCAATAATACCCAGTATCATGGCAATCGGGCTAAAACAGCATAATAAAATTTCAATAATTGCAAATACCAGCTGCACCGCAAAACGATTCTTTAATGGTTTCCCTGCTGCATCTGTCATCGGTCCTCCAAAGCCCGTGTACTGGGGATTCCCATACTGCTGGCTATTGTACTGCGTGTTTCCATATTGCTGGTTCCCATACTGTGTTTGATTGTACTGTGCATCACTATACGGTTGACTGCTGTACGTATACTGCTGACTATGATTCGCGTTGTTATACTCTTCTGCTGTTTCATATATTGGTCTGCTGTATGGATTTGCCGCATCCTGTTCCGGCGAACCATAATCCCGGTTTGGTTCTCTATACTCTTTATTTTCCATGATTTTCTCTCATTTCGTTTGTATTTTTATAGTTATTATCATACCATTAATGCACTTGTTTTACAACCAAGACTCTATTACCAATTTCTAAAATATTTTCCGCTGTCGCATGATATTTCTTTGCAATATCCCACAAATCTTCCCCCTCTTTTCTTACATAACCAATCATTCCCGGCTGTCTCTGCACAGTTTCCATATCCAACGGTTCCTCTTTGATTTCAATAATATTCGAAACTATATTTTCCTCTAAAGCCAGAATACCGATTTCAATCACTGCTTTTATTTCATATTCCGTACTATCCAAAAGGTTCACCTGAAGCTGTTCCATCTTACAATTAATCCACAATTTGGTATACTCGGAAAAGTTCGGAATTTCAATAAACTGCTCAAACGGAATCTGCCCGTCACTATGTGCAAATGGCAGATTATCATCTGTCGTAGTATACAAAATATGCAGGTTCAATATGCCTTCCACCTGAACCCCATTGTCCCTTCTTTCCACCGAATCCATTGTAATATTCGCACTGCTTCCACATATCTGGAGAATTCTTTCCTGATTTGGCTCTATTTGCTGCTGCTCCATTAAACGTACTTTTGATACATTTTTTATCAAAAGCTGGTAATAATAACTATCCTCTCTTTCTATATTCAATTCTTTATCCAGACAATATGCATCTTTTAATATTTCACAGCTTTCTTCTCTGTAAATCTGTAATTCCACACACAAATTCAGTTCCAATCCCAGCATCCGGTTTTCACCATCGTAATCACTTCTAGGTTCTACGGAAATATCCTTTGGCACAATTTTAGCCCAAAAAATCTCATCGCCTCCAACCTCATAAGCATCCAGTTCACCACTTAATGGAACAATTGTTTCAAAACACTCATACTCACCCGTACTCTCGCTGCGATACAGAACCCATATCTTTGCATTCGTCTGTATCGTGATACGATGATCGGAAAGCTGGATTTCTTCATTATAAAAATCCACCTGATAAAATATAATTTCTCCAACATTTGTTCGCGAATTTGGTAACAAAATCTCCTTTTGTAAAGATAATATATCTTTTCTATTCTCTACCAAACACAACATCGTTAATTCTTCTGTTTTTTGCTCATACCCCTCCGACTGCATCATACAACGAAATTCCGCCGTCTCCTCCTCCATACATTTCACTTCTGCATTCAGTACCGCCCGAATCGTCAGCTTTCTGGAATTGATAATTCCAATCGACAAATCTTCAATTTGGATGTCCGCCGTCAGTTCCTCGCAATCTTCCCGTGTATCCATCACAATTTTCTCTTGAAACGGAATTTCTCCACGTATACTTTCCAAACGACGATTTTCATCATCACTTTGATACAACGTAGAAAAATATAATTTTCCTGTTAACCACACCACCTGATTTCCAATTTTGATATCCTCCAAAGCAACATTCCCATTCGAATATATAATGCGAAGCACATCCGGTTTATTATCCTTTACTATGTAATCATCATCCAAAGTCAACTGCATGAACTCTTTTTCTTTTTCAACAAATTGTGTACATATATGCTTGTTTAATTCCATAAAATCCCCCTATAACTATTAAATACCTAAAACTAATATATTCACATATAACGATTTTATGATTTTTTAATATTTGAAAAGCTGTTTTTCGTTGCTTTTACACATTTGATTTTGTATAATGTGTTAAATTGAAGAAAGTTTGAGGTAAAACAAATGAGAACAATATTAACCTTTGGTTTTATATTTCTGTTCCTATTATTTGGTTATATATTATTAGGAATTTTTTGGATTTACAGAAAATTTAACGAAAAAAAAGCTGACTTAATACAACTCCGCATTGTTCAATGGGTATTTCGTGTCCTGCATACGACTGCCGGCATGAAAGTAACCGTTATCGGCAAAGAAAACATTCCAAAAGATGAAGCTGTTTTATACGTTGCAAACCACAGAAGCATGGCTGATGTTCCAGTCGCATATGCCTTATGCCCTGGTTTAACAGGCTTTGTCGCAAAAGATGTTGTAGACAAAGTTCCCGGACTTCGTGCATGGATGAAACGACTTCACTGTGAATTTTTAGACCGACACGACATCAAACAAGGTCTGAAAGTCATCCTTAGCTGCATTGATAAAGTAAAAAGAGGCATCTCTATCTTTATCTTCCCGGAAGGAACCCGCAACAAAAACAGTGCAGACCCGACAGATATTGGCGAATTTAAAGACGGCAGTTTCAAGATTGCTTCCAAAACCGGATGTAAAATTGTCCCGGTAGCCATTACCGGAACCAACAAAGTATTTGAAGATCACCTTCCTTTTATTAAATCCGCTGATATCATCATCGAATATGGTGAACCTATTTATTACAAAGATTTAGATAAAGAAGACCAGAAACATATTGGAGCATATTTCCAAAAGAAGATTCAGGAAATGCTGGTTGGACACCAGAATATGAACTAAATATATAAAATGACAGGGCTGTCGTATCAAGCGAATTTCATACAAGATATAGCTAATTTTAATCTATAAAAATAATATCTTGTTATGTTTTTACTTAATACGACAGCCCGGTTTTTATTTTGTATGCCCTAATACTTAAACCGAATTTCCTTTTAGGTCTATAGCCGATTTTCTATTCCATGAAAGGAAAATCATACCACTTTTCCATAGACCTAAAAATCAACAGACTACTTAAGAATACAAATCGATTTTGCAGGCATTACAAGTACGCCATCTTTCAAAGTAATCTCTTCTCCCTGTAAGGTAAGATATCCGCGAATTGCCATTTCTGCAATTTCACTGTTTTCAAGAGAAATATGTACTTCTTCATTCGTATTATTAATCGCAATCGCAATTGTACTTCCCTCATAAGTTTTCGTCATTACTGCATGATGTTCATTACATAAGGATTCTACTTTTGCAATTTCACCACGTGCAATTTCCGGATTTTCGTTACGAAGACGAATTGCATGTCTATAGTAATTCAACAACGAATAACCATCCTTCAACTGTTCATCCACTGCTTCAAACGAAGATTCAATACTCAAATCGCAGTCTGGTGGACCATCGGTTGTTCCTACACTATCAGTATCTGACCAGTACATTGGGAGACGTTTGTTTTCATCCTTGTCACTGGTACTGTTCATACCAATTTCTTCACCATAATATACGAATGGTGAACCATTCATCATCATCAGAAGACCGGTTGCCATTTTCATGTTTTTCTCATTGTTCACAGCCACCTCTGCTACACGTCCCATATCATGATTAGACAAGAAAGGTGCATCTATATAGTTTTCATTATAAGAAGAAAACAACTCATCATAACGAATCAACTTATCAATAAATTCTGAAGCAGAATTAAAGCCTTTCGCTGTACTCAAAAGATAGCCCTGTGCCTGTCCTGCATCAAAATTGAACATACTAGGTGTTCCACTTCCATAATATTTTGAGAAAAATCCTATAGATTCCCAAACTTCTGAAACCATGTAAAAATCCGGTTTCAATTCTGTACATGCAGTATAAAGCCAATTCAAAACTTCATTATTCTCTTCAACCGATTTTTCAAAGTGTTTTGCTGCATCAATTCGAAAACCATCCACACCTTTTTCAATCCAAAATGCTGCAATATCTTCAAACTCTTTTCGCACTGCTTCACTCTGAAGATTTAAATCCGGCATGCCTGACCAAAATACACCTTCATAATACCATTCTGTTCCCGGAACTTCATAATAAGCAGCCGTTTCTTTCTCTTTTGAAAAATGATAATAATCCACATATGGACATTCCGCTAAATCCGGTTCCTGCCCCGGTTCCAATGTCTTCAAATATTCACAAGCCTGTGTAAACCAAGGATGCTCTGAGGAACTGTGATTAATTACAAAGTCAATGATAACGTTGATGCCACGATTGTGACATTCTTCTACCAGTTTCTCAAAATCCTCCATTGTTCCATATGCTTCATCAATCGCATAATAATCCGTTACATCATATTTATGATACGATGGCGATGGCATAATCGGCATAAACCAAATACCATTAAATCCCATGTATTCTACATAATCCAGTTTTTCGATGACACCATTTAAATCACCGATGCAGTCTCCATCCGAATCAAAAAAAGAATACACAAAAATCTCATAATAATTTCGATAATTATCATCAATGATATTCAAATCCTGATAATAATCATACTCCACTACGTTTTCTGTTACCTGACTGCCTTCATCCTGTTTCTTCTGCTCACAGCCTGTCAGCATGGTTGCAAGCATGGCGACTACCAATAAAAGGCTGATAACCTTTTTCTTCATAGATAAATCCCCCTTTTTCTTTAATTTTGCTACTCAATCCATAAAACACAAATGTATCAATTGGTTTTCAAAAAAAATGACACGCTTGCCGCGTGTCATTTTTAAAAACTTCATAATATTAACCTTTAACCGCTCCGGATACACCTTCTACATAACACTTCTGAGTCATTAAGAAGAGAATGGAGATTGGAATAGAAATAAGTACACAACCTGCATAGAACTGGGTGTAATATGTATTAATGTATTCCTGTTCCAACATGGTCCACAGACCGATAGCAATTGTATAATGCTCTAAATCCTGTCCGAGGATAACCTTAGCAAAAATGTAGTCTGTCCAAGGTCCCATGAATGCTGTTAATAATGTATGTGTAATAATAGGTTTTGACATTGGCAATGTAATATGGATAAATGTTTCCCATTTAGAAGCACCATCGATATATGCAGCTTCGTCGATTGTCTTTGGAATTGTATCGAAGAAACCTTTTGCCATATAGAAACCTAATCCGGAACCACCGGAGTAACATAATACTAACGCAACCTGTTTTAATGTACCTGTTTCAAGTAAGCCGATACCTTTTAAGATATAGTAAATTGCGAACATAGACATGAATCCAGGGAACATACCAAGGATTAATGCAACGTTCATGAAAGGCTTACGCATTTTGAAACGTAAACGGCTCATACAGTAAGATACTGCGATTACCATGAATCCGGAAATAAGCATTACACATAATGCAATTACGAATGTATTGAAGAACCACTGTTTGAAGTTCAAAAGCTGGTTATCATCACTCATAAGTTTGATATAGTTATCAAACGTAAATTGTTTTGGAATAATATAACTCTTGTAGGTACCTGGCTCTGCACGGAATGATGTAAGAATTACATACACAACAGGAAGTACCCAAATAATACTAAGTACAGCAAGCAGAATGTGGCAGGCTGTATTGGTAATAAATCTCTTTGCTTTCATTATTGGAACGCCCCCTCATCTTTGTAAGAAGCAGTATTACGATATGTAACAAGAGATACCGTTGCAAGAACGATGAATGTCAAGATACCGATAACCGCTCCAAGGTTGAAGTCCTTCTGATTAATAGTCAGCTTATACAACCATGTAACCAAAAGGTCCGTGTCGCCTGCGAAATAGTAATTTACGTTTTCAGGACCACCGCCTGATAACAAGTAAATAACGTTAAAGTTGTTGATATTACCTGTAAATGAGGTAATTAAGTTTGGAGTCATAACGAATACCATGTAAGGCATTGTAATCTTCCAGAAAATTGTAAATGCGTTCGCACCGTCAATTTTTGCAGCTTCGTATAATTCTGCAGGGATGTTCTGTAAAATACCAGTTGTAGATAACATAGTAAATGGAACACCAATCCAGAAGTTAATAGCGATAATAATAATTCTTGCTAATGTAGGATCTGTAAACCAGTAAACCGGTTTATCAATCAATCCCATACTTTGCAAAAGAACATTCATTGGACCAGCTTCTGCAAAAATAGTTTTCATACTTAATAAGGTTACGAACTGTGGAACTGCGATGGAGATAACGAACATGAATCTCCAGAATCCTTTAATCTTAGTTCCTTTTCTATTAATCAAAAGGGCAAGAACCAAACCACCTACATAACATGTAATTGTAGCAAATACTGCCCATACTAATGTCCAACCCAAAACAGGCCAGAAAGTAGCCGCTAATTTTCCACCTGTTGCAAAAAGTTTACCAAAGTTCTCGAGCCCAACCCAAGTAAATAAATTTCCTGGCGGCTGGTGATCTCTATCGTAATTTGTAAATGCAACCAAAATAGAATAAATCAATGGTGTAATGGTAAATACTAACACACCCACGATTGGGAATGCCATCATTACAACATGCAAGTTTTCTTCTTTGATAGAATGTATATCGTCTCTAAATGTAGGAACATGCATTCCATGTTCTTTACGATACTGTGTTGCAAACGCACTCTTCATGGACATACACGCAAAGAATACTATTGCAACGGTAAGCATAATGGTAACTACACCAAACAATAAGCAAAGCATGGAGTTATCACCTTTTGAATAGGTATAGATGCCCAATGCATCATCCCATACTTCCTGCTGCTGTACAGTTCCCAAAGTAACAAAATCTCCAAGTGCACCAATACCAAACATAATCATGTAAATCAGATATGCTACTTCAATTGCAAGAAATGCAATACCTCTTCCTATCTGCTTGTTCATAAGGTTACCAAGACCAAATACGAAAAGAGAAGCTTTGGTAATGGAATTACCCATAGCAAAACACTGACTTACTGTTGCATTGGAAGGTTTTGAGAAATAATGTACTGTTGTCTTTTTATTAAAGATTCCCATGAAAACCTCCTGTTTTTATATCAAAATTCTCTAAAATTTCGATACTTTTCGAAAAGGACACGCCATCCTCTTATAAATGTAGTAAGAATAACAGGGACACCAGAGGTATCCCTGTTGCAAAAAACTTATTCTTATTCAGCACACATAGCGTCAACCATTGTATTTAACCAATCCTGAGCGTTATCTGCTTTAAGTTCACCATTCTTAATAGCAGGAGCGATCAAGTCTGCTTTACCCCAATATCTTGAAGAGAATACTGTTGCTGTAGGCTGATTTACAGAATATGTTGGATCAGATTCTGCAATAGTAACAACAGCTAATTCATCATTCTGAACTGCTTCGATTTCAGAAGCTTTTGTGTTTGTAGGAATCTGTCCAGATTCTTCGTAACGAGCGATCTGCTGTTCTTCTGAGCCAAGGTATGCAGCAAATTCAATTGCTAATGCAATGTTCTTAGACTGAGAGTTAACACCGATAGCTTTTGTACCATAGAAACCTCTTAACTGAACTTTCTGTCCGTTTAAGTCATAGGATGGAAGTACTGCTACACCAAGGTCATCACCCAAAAGTTCTTTAAATTTTGAGTAATCCCAGCCACCTGTGATCCAAGAACCAACTTTTCTTTCGCCAGCTAATTCAAATGGGTCATGTGAAGTATCAACTTTTGCATTTCCCATTACTTCAATAATTTTCTTTGTAACAGCTACACCTGTTTCTGAGTTCCAATCACAGCCTGCTGCTAAATCGCTACCATCAGCACCAAATACTGTACAGCCAGCACCATAGTACCAAGAACCGATTTTGTAAGATCCTGTGTCAAACTGGAAGTTGAAAACGCCATCTGCTGTTGGAGCATTAATGATAGCATCAAGAGATGTAACATCAACATCACCTAAAACAGATTTGTCATAATATAAGAAGTATAAGTTGTGTGTAAATGGAATACCATATAAAGCATCACCAACCATTACTGTGTTATATACAGATTCTGGCATAGTAGTTGTAACCATTTCTTCTGTAGCTCCACCAAGTCTTGCGATTGCACCTGCATCAACAAGTTCCTGAACCTGGTCATTTGCATAGAAGAATACGTCTGCTGCTGCTTCAGGGTCGTTAAGGATCATAGTTTTTGCATCACCTTCACCAACCTGAGATGTTTTCCAAGTAATCTTGTATTCTGGGTGAAGTTCTTCGAATGCTTTCTGCTGTTTCTTAAGAAGTTCCTGCTGATTGTCAGGAGCCCAAACTGTAAGTGTTACTTCTGTTGCTTCTCCAGAGTTATTACCCTGCTGTGTGTCTCCACCATCAGGTGTGTCGTTTCCGCCGCCACAGCCAACGAGCATAGTAACACCCATAGCTGCTGCGAGGAGTAATGATAATACTTTCTTTTTCATTTCTTTCCTCTCCTTTACTTTAAATTATGATTTAAAAAGTATTTATATAAAACGTTCTGCGCCGAACGCCTCATATCAAGTAAAACCTCATAAAATAAATCTTATATCTTAATGTATAGATACGAAAAAGGCACACTTTTGCACCTTTTCTTCCCCTATTTATGTACTTTCTGAATATGTGTTTATTATACTATACCATTAGTGAAATTGCAAACAAATTCGCTAGAAACCGTCTTTCTTTTGTCGAATTTTACCAATTTTTGACTTTGTACGAAAATTTGTACATTTTTTCACTTGTAGGTTCTGCACGATTTTCGAATTGGTTTTCGCTTATTTTCGTGTCAGTTTGTCTTTATTTTAGTTTTTCGAAAGTGAATTGTCAACGGCTTTGTATGTATACAAGTCGATTCGGAATTTTATACTTTTTTAAGATATTATTTTTGTGTAAATTCACAACAGTTTTTATGTTTTTTTTCGAAAACTTTCACATTATTCGTTGATTCACACAGATTAATTCATTATAATAGATTCAGAAACCGTTTTTTTACCGAAAAGAATCATCTATGGAATCTATCCCGTTCTCCGGCAATCCTGAATGTTTCCCCGGTATGTTTACAACTTAGAAAGAGGATTACAAATGGCTACAATCAAAGATATTGCTGAGCATCTCGGCATCTCCATCAGTACTGTTTCCAAAGGTCTGAATGGAGCCAGTGACATTAGTGCAGAATTGCGTCAGCTTGTTTTGGACACTGCTGTAGAAATGGGCTACAGCACCAAACGTTCCAAAAAAGAAGAATTCCGCAAACTCTGCCTGTTCGTCACCAATATGGACTACGAAACACTAGACACGTTTGGATACGACATTGTTCTTGGCTTTAAACAAAATGCATTCAAACACAAATGGGACGTAACGGTGGAATATATCACCCCGGAATTCCAGCAAAAAGAAAAATACGATACCTATCTTTTAAAACACGGTTATTGCGGCGCCTTTATTTTAGGCCTTTCCCTGCATGAACCATGGATGGCACAATTAAAAACCACCACCATGCCAACCGTTCTATTCGATAACTTTATCGACGGAAACCCAAATGTCGGCTATCTTGGAACCGACAGTTTTGAAGGTATACATATGGCAGTAGAGCATCTGGTAAATCTAGGCCACAAGAAAATTGCATTCATGAACGGCTCTTTATACAACCGTGTTTCTGACGAAAGACAGGAAGCCTTCGAAAACGCTATCGCAGAATTTAAAATAGAATGCAACCAGAAAATGATGGCAAGAGACTATTATATCGCGGATAGTGCAAAATACCATGTGCCTACTTTCCTGCGCGAAGGAGCAACTGCCATCGTCTGCGCCAGCGACCTTTTGGCAAAAGGCGTTATTGAAAACTGCAAAAAACTCGGCTACCGCGTGCCGGAAGATGTCAGCGTTATTGGTTTTGACAACATTCCAATCGCCGCTACAACCGAGCCACCGCTGACAACCATTGCACAGCAGCGAAACGAATTGGGCAGATGCGCTTATACAACACTTAGCTCTTTGATCAATCATGTTTGCATCAGCAAAACATTACTTCGACCACTTTTGGTAGAAAGAGAATCTACGGCTGTGGCAAAAAAATAGGAGGAGGGATTCGCCCTTCTCCTATCCAATCTGTAAATCTACTGGATATTTATAACTTCTTCCATCATATCATCATAACTCACCAATGCCACATTTTTCATTTCCTCAGCCTTGTCCATACATCCCTGTGTAAATCCTTTCTTGGCAAAAAAATAATAATATTTATTTGGATGATGAAACAACTGTGCTTTTGCAATAAGATTTTCCATCACTCCCACATCCACCTTTTCATTTGTCCATTTACACTCTCCAAAAAGAGCAGTATTTTTATCAGCCATTCCCATTATATCAATTTCTACTTGCTGCCGCGTCTGTGGATTTGTCCCCCACCATCTTCCAATATCGAAAAAGCAAACAGGGCATTTTCCGTTCAGCAAAAGAAACCATAAATACTGTTTACAAATCTCCTCAAAGACACTCCCCATATAATCTGACAAATGTGGTGCAATCCGGTCATACGCAATTTCTATTGCTCCACGAGAAATAATCGACGCATTCTCCGGCACAAACCGATACCAAAATCGAAACATATTATCCCCAATAACATAAATCGTTTTTCGTGTAGCATCTTCTCCAAACGGCATTTCCTTTTTTATAATTCCAAGCGAAACTAAATTTTTAACATACATCGCACAAACGCTACTTTCTTCACCAACTTTCGTTGAAATTTCCGACATCTTTGTATATCCCATTGCAACAGCAGCAACGATAGCATTATAAATAGCTGGTTCACGCACTTCCTGCTTCAATAAATTCTGTGGTTCTTCATAAATGAAAGAAGCCGTATCCAAATATATCCTTTTTATATTTTCTTCAATTGAAACATTATCATTTATTTGCAACAAATATTGCGGAGTCCCTCCCGCAATACCATAAGCTAATGCCTTATCTTCATTTGAAAAGTTTTTAAAATATTTACATGCTTCCCAAAAACCAAATGGCTCCACTTTAAACTGCGCGGTTCTACGTCCATAAAGTGGTGCTTTATATGCAAGCACTTGATCTTCCATATAAGACATTGACGAACCACATAAAATTAAAAATAATCTCGAAGTATCCTTATACTTATCAATTAAAAGCTGAATTGTAGATGCAAGACTTTTAGAAGCTCGTGCAACATAAGGATACTCATCAATCACAAGCACAAGTCTCTCTTCTTTTGCAAGTTCAAACACAAATTCCAACGCTGTTTGAAAAGAATGAAACGATGTATTTGTTGTTTTCTTTGTAACAAACTCTAAAACACATTGACTAAAATTTTCCAAATTCTGCTTTTCATTTGTTTCTATCCCTGTGAAACAAATAGCTGCTTTCCCTTTAACAAATTCATTAATAATGGCTGTTTTTCCAACTCGTCTGCGTCCATATATTACTGCAAACTCCAATCTATCCGAAGCATATAATCTCTGCAAAGCATCAAGCTCCTTTTCTCTTCCAATAAACATCTTTCTCCCCTCCATTTTGCAATTTGCAAATTAATAAATCACAGTTTACTAAATCATATCTTAGTAAATTATAACCTACTAAAATTTAAGATTCAATATATTTTACACGCAAAAAAGAGAAACACTGATTTTCCAATGTTTCTCTCTAAAGTATAATGCCGGCGACCGGAATCGAACCGGTACCGTATTGCTACGACAGGATTTTAA
>CAYVGA010000023.1:0-22296 GCA_964449855.1 uncultured Lachnobacterium sp. | reverse complement strand
GCAAAGACAAATATGCTTACAAAGCAGAAGTTTTCGTTTGATTCCAATGGAAAGCTGGCAAACTGTGAAAGCCGTGATGCTTCCAAGTGTGAATTGTTTATTGTCGAAGGGGATTCCGCCGGCGGCTCTGCCAAAATGGCACGTAACCGTATGTACCAGGCAATTATGCCAATCCGCGGTAAAATTTTAAACGTAGAAAAAGCCAGCATTGACAAAGTCCTTGCCAATGCCGAAATTAAAACGATGATTAATGCGTTCGGATGCGGATTTTCGGAAGGCTATGGAAATGACTTTGACATTACGAAACTTCGTTATGACAAGATTATTATTATGGCCGATGCTGATGTCGATGGTGCACATATCTCGACCTTGCTTTTAACACTGTTCTACCGCTTTATGCCGGAATTGATTTTCGAAGGGCATGTCTATGTAGCAATGCCTCCGCTTTACAAGGTTATTCCAAGCAAAGGAGCAGAGGAATACTTATACGATGATGCAGCATTGGAAAAATACAGACGTACACATAAAGGCAATTTTACCTTACAGCGTTACAAAGGTCTGGGTGAAATGGATGCGGACCAGCTTTGGGAAACAACTTTAAATCCGGAGACACGTATGATGCGCCGTGTGGAAATCGAAGATGGACGTATGGCATCGGATGTGACGGCAATGTTGATGGGAACGGATGTGCCGCCACGCAGGGCATTTATCCATGCGCATGCACATGATGCGGATTTGGATGTTTAAATTCGGTTTTTTTAGCAAGTTTAAATTGGAAAATGTAAAACTGGCATGCTTTTGTGATAAAAAGTGTTGTCAAAAGAAATTCTAGGAGAGTAATATGCAGCAACAGGAAAATAACATCATCCGCACCGAGTATTCGGAGCTGATGCAAAAATCATATATTGACTATGCCATGAGCGTTATCGTAGCCCGTGCACTTCCGGATGTACGTGATGGTCTAAAGCCGGTACAAAGGCGTGTGCTGTATGATATGTCCGAATTGGGTGTAAAATACGATAAACCACACCGTAAGAGTGCACGTATCGTTGGTGATACAATGGGTAAATATCATCCGCACGGTGATTCTTCGATTTATGAAGCATTGGTGGTTATGGCACAGGATTTTAAAAAAGGACTGCCGCTTATCGATGGACACGGAAACTTTGGTTCTATCGAAGGAGATGGTGCTGCGGCCATGCGTTATACCGAAGCACGTTTGCAGAAAGTGACACAGGAGGCCTATCTTGCGGATTTGGACAAGGGTGTGGTAGACTTTGGACCAAACTTTGATGAAACGGAAAAAGAGCCATTGGTTCTTCCGGTAAAAGTGCCAAATCTTCTTATCAATGGTGCAGAAGGTATCGCTGTAGGTATGGCGACGAGCATTCCACCACACAATTTCAGTGAAGTGATTGATGGTGTGATTGCATA
Source organism: uncultured Lachnobacterium sp. (assembly GCA_964449855.1). Lineage (GTDB taxonomy): Bacteria > Bacillota > Clostridia > Lachnospirales > Lachnospiraceae > Roseburia. The sequence continues at coordinate 20,862 of CAYVGA010000023.1, read as the reverse complement.
CATGAAGAATCCGGATATTACGACAGAAGAAATGATGCAGTATATCCAGGGACCGGACTTTCCAACAGGTGGTCTGATTGCGAACAAGGATGACCTTTTATCCATTTATGAAACCGGGACGGGCAAAATCAAAGTACGTGGTAAAGTAGAGCATGAAAAATTAAAAGGCGGCAAAGAACGTTTGGTGATTACCGAGATTCCATATACGATGATTGGGGCAAATATCGGTAAATTTTTACTTGATGTGGCAGCATTGGTGGAAACCAAAAAGACCAGCGACATTGTGGACATTACGAATCAGTCTTCCAAAGAAGGGATTCGTATCGTATTGGATTTGAAAAAAAATACCAATGTTGAAGCACTGGAAAATTTATTATATAAAAAGACAAAATTAGAAGATACCTTTGGTGTGAATATGCTGGCCGTTGCCGATGGAAGACCGGAAACGATGGGACTTATTCCAATCATCCGCCATCATGTCAACTTCCAGTATGAGATTGCGACTCGCAAATATACAACTTTGCTTACCAAGGAAATGGACAAAAAAGAAATACAGGAAGGTCTGTTAAAGGCATGCAATGTGATTGATTTGATTATCGAAATTCTTCGAGGTTCTAAAAGTCGAAAAGATGCAGAAAAATGTCTTACAAAAGGGGATGTGACAAATATCACATTTAAGAATAAATCATCGGAACAGATGGCAATGCAGCTTTGTTTTACGGAACGACAGGCAAATGCTATTTTAGAAATGCGTTTGTATAAGCTGATTGGTTTGGAAATTGATGCCTTGATGAAAGAGCATAACGAAACCTTGGAGAAGATTGCACTTTACGAAGAACTGCTTTCGCGCCGTTCTTCGATGGCGAAGATGATTATCAAAGAACTGAATGCATTCAAAAAGCAATACGGAAGACCACGCCGTACGGTAGTGGACAATCTTGCGGAAGCAGTGGTTGTAGAAAAACCAATTGAAGAAAAAAATGTGGTATTTTTAATGGATCGTTTTGGTTATGCAAAGACCATTGAAGTTTCGATTTATGAACGAAACAAAGAAACCGCAGACAATGAAAACAGATATGCATTTGTTTGTAAAAATACCGATAAAATTTGTATTTTTACGAACACAGGTCAGCTTCATTTAATCAAAGTGCTGGATTTACCGGCAGGCCGCTTGAAGGACAAGGGTACACCAATCGATAACCTAAGTAATTATGACAGTAAAAATGAGAACTATATTTATATAGACAGTCTGCAGAATGTTTCTGCCGGAAAGCTGATATTTGGTACGAAACAATCCATGTTAAAAATCGTGGATGGTGCAGAATTCGTAGTAGCAAAGAAAACAACGGCGGCAACCAAGCTTGCAGAGGGAGACGAGGTGCTTGTTATTCGTCCACTGCAAGAAAAAGATACAATGATTATGCGTTCCGGAAAAGACATGTTTTTACGTATTGAATGTGTATCTATTCCAGAAAAGAAAAAATCAGCTTTGGGTGTCCGCGGCATGAAGCTGGATGATGGCGATGAATTAAAAGCCATTTATGTATTGGGAGATGGTGAAAACGAAGTTATAGAAGTAAAAGGAAAAGAACTTGCATTACATCGGCTTCGTATCGGCAGTCGTGATACAAAGGGCGTAAAACGATAATTTCGTTGATTTGTAACGATTCCATATCGCTCAAAACACTTGTTGTACTGAGTGTAAAAAGATGACGAAAAGATTATAAAAGAGTAGAAGGAAAATAATGTTATCATATAAGGAAGCACAAAAATTTTTAGAAGAAGCAAAAAAAAGAGGCAGTGTATTGGGGCTTACGAATATGCGTGCCTTAATGGAGAAGTTGGGAAATCCGCAGAATACCATTCCAACCATTCATATTGCAGGAACCAATGGAAAAGGCTCCGTCGGTGCTTATCTTGCATCTATTTGTAAAGAGGCAGGATTTAAAGCAGGCAGATACTGTTCTCCGGCGGTGTTTCATCCTTTGGAATGCTGGCAGTACGATGGACGAAATATAACGGAAGAAGAATATGCAGAAGCTATGTCACAGGTGAAAAATGCCTGTGACATTCTCAGTTTGCAAAGCGAAGGGAAGATTTTACCAACTGCATTTGAAATTGAAACAGCATTGGCATTTGTCTATTTTGCAAAACAAGAGCTGAATGTATTGCTATTGGAAGTAGGCTTAGGTGGTGCAATGGATGCGACGAATGTAGTAGATAATCCCATGGCATGTGTGTTTACCAAAATCAGTCGTGACCATATGCAGTTTTTAGGAGAAAGCCTGACAGAGATTGCAAGAGAAAAAGCAGGGATTATGAAACCGGGAGCAACGATTTTTTGGGGAAAACAGGAACCGGAAGTCGAGGCTGTGTTGAAAAAAACGTTTGCCCGTGTGGTAAGAGAGGGCGAAAAAGCCGGTATAAAAACGATTCGAGGAGATGTGTATACAACGTGTACCGAGTTGGTTTCACAAACACCGGATGCACTTCGTTTTACTTATTTGGGCATCAATTATATGACGCGAATGACTGGTTTGTATCAAATAGAGAATGCTGCTCTTGCGATTGGGGTATTTGATGCAATTTGGCCGAACTTATTGTTTGGTGAGCAGGATGATATGCAGATGTGGGAGGACGAAAGCGTATCCCTTGCAGGCTGGATGGATATGGAATATGCAAGCAGAGCCGGTATATTAAATGCCACATGGCCGGGACGGTTTGAGGTGGTTGGTCAGAATCCGCTGTTTATCATGGATGGTGCACATAATGAGGATGCAGTAAAACAATTAGCAATTACCATCGAAAATAGTTTTACAAATCAGTCGGTTAACTTTATAATAGGAATATTAGCAGACAAAGAACATGAGAAGATGCTGGAATACATGTTGCCATATGCCAACAAGATTTATACGGTGACACCGCCGAATCCAAGAGGACTGGATGGACGTATTTTGGCAGAAGAAGTAAAGCAATGGCATGAAGATGTTTGGTTCTGTGAAAGCGTTGAGGATGCAGCCAAAGCTGCGATTGCCCAAAGTAAGGAAGATGGATGTCCGATTGTGGCATTTGGTTCTTTGTCGTATTTGGGAGAACTCAAAGAAGCGGTAACTATATAACTATTTAATATTTAGGATGAGAGATGTTTGATAGAGAAAAGATTAAAAAAGGTGTAGAGCTGATTTTAGAAGGAATTGGCGAAAATAAAAACAGAGAAGGTTTGGTAGAAACACCGGACCGTATTGCACGTATGTATGAGGAGATTTTTGCAGGGCTTGAGCAGGATACAAAAGAGATTTTATCCAAGACATTTACCGTAGAAAATGATGAAATGGTAATTGAAAAAGATATTGTATTTTATTCCACCTGTGAACATCATTTTATGCCTTTTTATGGAAAAGCACATGTGGCGTATATTCCAAATGGAAAAGTGGTAGGATTAAGTAAGCTGGCACGTACCGTAGAAGTATATGCAAAGCGTCCACAGATTCAGGAGCAGCTTACCAGTCAGGTAGCAGATGCACTTATGGAACATTTGCAGCCCAAAGGTGTCATTGTTATGATGGAAGCAGAGCATATGTGTATGACCATGCGTGGAGTAAAGAAACCGGGCAGCAAAACAGTAACATTTGCGATGCGTGGTGTTTTTGAAGAAGATGAACGCCTAGAGAGACGTTTTCTTTCGTTAATAGGGAAGCAGTAAAAATAGGGAAGTAGTAAAAGATGAGAATTGGAACACAGGAATTTCATACGGAAGAAAATACCTATATTATGGGGATTTTAAATGTGACGCCGGATTCTTTTTCGGATGGTGGTAAGTACAATGAAATTGATGCAGCCTTATTTAGGGCTGAAGAGATGAAAAAAGATGGGGCCGCGATTTTGGATATCGGCGGGGAATCTACCCGTCCGGGATTTACACCTGTATCGGATGAAGAAGAGATGGAACGAATTCTTCCGGTTATTGAAGCCGTTAAATCTTGTATCGAAATTCCAATTTCGGTAGATACGTATAAAAGCAGGGTTGCAGAAGCTGCGATTTTGGCAGGTGCAGATTTAATCAATGATATTTGGGGTTTGAAAGCAGATGCGGATATGGCAAAGGTCATTGCCAGACATCAGGTAGCATGCTGTCTGATGCATAATCGAAAAGATGCAGATTATGTGAATTTTGTTCCAGAGATATTGTGCGATTTGAAAGAATCAGCAGCATTGGCGAAACGGGCAGGGATTGCAGACGATAAAATTATTCTGGATCCAGGTGTTGGATTTGCGAAAAGCTATGAACAGAATTTGAAATCCATACGTAGTTTGAAAGAAATTCGGACACTGGGTTATCCGGTATTATTGGGAACTTCCAGAAAATCCGTGATTGGTTTGACACTGGATCTGCCGAGTGAAGAAAGAATTGAGGGAACTTTGGTGACAACCGTACTTGCAGTGATGCAGGGTGCCGCTTTTGTCCGGGTGCATGATGTAAAAGAAAATTATCGTGCAATTAAGATGACAGAAGCGATTCTGAATTCATGAACAGTAACTTTTATCATAAATAAATGAGGAAAATATGATTCGTAGAACGAGAGATTTTATTAAAATAACTAATTTGGAAATTTATGCTTATCATGGTGTATTAGAAGCGGAAAAACAAAACGGACAGGTGTTTTTGGTAAATTTAAAACTCTATATGCCGCTTCGCAAACCGGGTCTTAGTGATGCTTTGGAAGACGCGGTAAACTATGATGAAGTATGTACACTTGTCGTGGATGTATTTACAAAAGAAATCTATGATTTAATTGAAAAAGCTGCGGAAACAACCGTGGAAGCATTGTTAAAACAGTTTCCGTCTTTGGAAGCGGTGGAAATGGAGCTTTGTAAACCGGATGCACCAATTACCTGTGCTCCGGAAAACGTATCTGTGAATATTTACCGGGAATGGCACAAGGTATATTTGTCAATTGGTTCGAACCATGAAAATGCGTTATGGTATTTGGAAGAGGCCTGCAGACGTATACAGGAATCTCCTTATATAAAGAACTTCCAAAAATCCGGTATCATTCAGACAAAGCCATATGGGCCGGTAGAACAGCCGGATTTTCAGAATGGCTGTGTTGCGTTTGAAACGTATATGGAACCGGAAGAACTGCTGGTATTTCTGAATCAGATAGAAGCGGATTTGAAACGAGAGCGAGTGCTTCGCTGGGGACCAAGAACTATTGATTTAGACATTTTATTTTATGATGATTTGGTTTATAATAGCGAAAAGCTTACCATTCCGCATATTGATATGCAAAACCGCATGTTTGTCTTAGAGCCATTGTTTGAGCTGTGTCCGTATTTTAGACATCCGATTTTAGGAAAGAGTGTAGAGCAGATGCGGGCAGAGTGGCTGTAATCGTTTCGCATCTGTAGGACATCACGAGAAATGGTATGATTTTGATAAAGAAGGAGGGGTTGTGTGTATCATAAATACGGCATGGCTGGAAAAGTTTGGGAAATTGCATATCCGGTGCTTATGTATTATGTGGCAATATCTATTGGAAGTTTTCTTGCGCAGATGATATTCGGCGGAGGTGTGGAGAAGTATATGCTCTGCAAAATCATCGGAAGTCTTGTGACAATTCCTGTGGTATATGCAGATTATAAGCGGGATCGGATGCTCACAGGAACCTATGGGTTGAAAGAACCATGGAAAAAAGAAGAATGGATAAATGTCGGATGGATAATCGTAGTGACGCTGTTTTTGTCTGTGGCACTCAATAATATTATATCGATGTCACCGTTGGTAAGTGTTTCGCAGGAATATCAAAATGCCAATGAGGCCTTTTATGGCAGCACCATTGAATTGGAACTACTAGGGTCAGCATTGATTACACCGTTTTTGGAAGAACTCTTACATAGAGGTGTGGTGTATGGCAGACTAAGACGCATGATGGGATTTGTGCCATCGCTGGTAGTAAGTGCATTGATTTTTGCAATCCTGCATTTTAATATTGTGCAGTTTATCTATGCATTTTTATTAGGGCTTGTATTTGCACTTTTTGTAGAAAAAAGTGGTCGGTTATATCCGGCTGTTTTGGCACATATTGTGGCAAATGGATTGGCAGTTCTTCGTACAGAAACCGGATTTTTGGCATGGACCGTAGATGGCAGTGTTTCGGCATGGTTTGTGTCGCTGGGATGTTTGCTGGCAGGTGCAGGACTTTTGATTTTTTATTGGAAAAATGTAACAATTAGACGAGGTATGAGCTTATGAAAAAATATATGACAGCAAGAAATATTATTTTGGCAATTTGTATTTTAGTATTCTGTATTTCGGGAGGAATATTGCTTCACAAATATGTCAGCGAGCAGAGTGCGCAGAAAAAATTTGAATCACTCTCTGAAACTGTTGTAAAAGATCAGGACACACAGCAGGCTGAAAATAACACACAGGCCGAAGAAGAAGATACGATTTTTACCTATTTAGGTATCGAGGATCCGGGAAAAATTTTGGATTGGGAATATCTTGCAGAAGAAAATGAAGATATTTACGCATGGATTTACATACCGGGAACCAAAATAGATTATCCGATTTTACAGCATGAAACAGACAATAACTATTATTTGGAATACAATCTGGATGGCAGCAAGGGATATCCGGGATGTATTTATACGGAAAATTACAATACAAAAGATTTTTCAGACCATAATACTTTGATTTATGGGCATAATATGAAAAATGGTACGATGTTCCATGACTTACATTCCTTTAAAGAAGAGGAATTTTTTGAGGAAAACCGCTATCTGTTTATCTATACACCGGATGAGTTGTTGGTTTATGATATTTTTGCAGCATATGCATTTACGGATGCACATATTTTGTATAATTATGACTGTTTTACAGAAAATGGATTTTCAGATTATTTGGAGATGGTATTCCGTGATTATGGCAGCAGCGGCAATTTCCGTGAAGGTGTGGAAGTAACAGGAAAAGATTATATTGTAACACTTAGCACATGTATCGGAAACCAGCCGGATAAACGCTATTTACTTCAGGCTGTGCTGGTAGAGTATGAAAGTCCGGCAGAGGATACGATAGTAGAGGAATAAAGATGACAAAGTATGTATTTTTTGATATAGATGGTACTTTATGGGATGAAAACATGGTTGTGCCGGAAAGTACGAAAGAGGCAATCAAACAGCTGCAGGCAAACGGACACAAGGCCTTTGTCTGTACGGGAAGAGCAATGGGGAATGTCAATGACCCACAGTTTGATGCAATTGGTTTTGATGGTTTTATTGCTGCATGTGGAAATCATGTGGAGATGGACGGAACGATTCTCCATGAAAATAATATGTCATACGAGGACGTAAAAAAGGTATATGATGTGAGTCGGTTATGCAGACTGCCGATTATATATGAAGGCACGGATTACCAGTGGTTAGACAGGGAGGGCTTTGATGGAGACGGATATATCAGCTATATTATAGAGAATCTTGGAGATGCAGCAGTTTTTCTGGATGAATGTAAATTAGAAGATATTCATGCAAACAAGTTCTCGGCTTTAATCAATGAGAATACGGATTACGAAGGGATAAAAGAAGCAATTTCCGACCAATATGATTTATTGGATCATGGTGATGGCATTATAGAGGCTGTTCCGAAAGGGACTTCAAAAGCAACAGGAATTGCATGGCTGTGTGAACATTTGGGGATTGCCATTGAAGATACGTATGCAATTGGTGACAGCATCAACGATTTGGAGATGCTGGAATTTGCAGGGCACAGTATTGCGATGGGAAATGCGTCTGCGGCTGCGAAAGAAAAAGCGGAGTATATAACTACCCATATTCATGAAGACGGTATTTTCAATGCCTTAAAACACTATAATTTAATATAGTTTATAAACTTTTAAGAAATTCGGAAATCCTTGTTTTTCTTAGGTTTTCAGCAAATTATTAGCACTCTTTTAAAAAGAGTGCTAATTTAGTGTTGACTTTTCAAAAATCTAGTAATATTATCTTTACTAGAGCATAAACATTATTAGACGTTGTCTACAAATGAATTATTCTTAGGAATAATTGGATTATATAGTTAGGAGGAATGAGATATGAAATTATCACCATTAACAGACCGCGTTGTTTTAAAACAGTTAGAAGCTGAAGAAACTACCAAGTCTGGTATTATTTTAGCTGCATCAGCACAGGAAAAACCACAGGAAGCAGAAGTTATTGCTGTAGGTCCTGGAGGCATCGTAGATGGCAAAGAAGTAGTAATGCAGGTAGAAGTAGGACAGAAAGTTATTTATTCCAAATATGCAGGAACAGAAGTAAAACTGGATGGACAGGAATATATTATTGTAAGACAAAACGATATTCTTGCCATTGTTGAAAACTAGTTTCAACGATGACACGCTCCGCGGGATGCACACTACTGTGTATACTATTTCACTAAGCTCGAAAATACCTCGCTAAGTGAAATATGCATCGCGCGCTACATTAATAGAAATTGAGTAAGGAGATATAAAATGGCAAAAGAAATTAAATATGGCTCAGAAGCCAGAGCAGCACTTGGTGCTGGCGTTGATAAATTAGCAAATACCGTACGTGTGACACTCGGACCAAAAGGAAGAAACGTAGTTTTGGATAAATCTTTTGGTGCTCCACTTATCACAAACGATGGTGTAACTATCGCAAAAGAAATTGAATTAGAAGATGCATTCGAAAATATGGGTGCCCAGCTTGTAAAAGAAGTAGCTACAAAGACAAATGACGTAGCTGGTGATGGTACTACTACAGCAACTGTACTTACACAGGCTATGGTAAACGAAGGATTCAAAAACCTTGAAGCAGGTGCAAATCCAATCGTATTACGTCGTGGTATGAAAAAAGCAACAGACGTAGCAGTAGCAGCTCTTAAAGAAATGAGCCAGCCGGTAAACGGTAAAGAACAGATTGCCAGAGTAGCAGCGATTTCTGCCGGTGATGAAGAAATTGGTAACTTAGTAGCAGATGCTATGGAAAAAGTGACTACAGATGGTGTTATCACAATTGAAGAATCCAGAACAATGGAAACAGAACTTGACCTTGTAGAAGGTATGCAGTTCGATCGTGGTTACTTATCTGCATATATGTGTACAGATATGGATAAGATGGAAGCAGTTCTTGACGAACCACACATCCTTATCACAGATAAGAAGATTTCCAATATTCAGGATATCCTTCCATTATTAGAACAGGTAGTACAGTCCGGTGCGAGACTTCTTATCATTGCAGAAGACATCGAAGGTGAAGCACTTACCACACTTATCGTAAACAAACTTCGTGGTACATTCAATGTAGTAGCTGTAAAAGCACCGGGATACGGTGACAGAAGAAAAGCAATGCTTGAAGATATCGCTATCCTTACAGGTGGTCAGGTAATCAGTTCTGACCTTGGTCTTGAATTAAAAGATACTACAATGGATATGCTTGGTCGTGCAAAATCTGTTAAGATTGCAAAAGAAAATACAGTTATCGTGGATGGCTATGGCAGCACAGATGCAATCAAAGCACGTATCAATTCTATCCATGGACAGATTGCAGAAACAACTTCTGAGTTTGACAAAGAAAAACTTCAGGAAAGACTTGCAAAAATGGCAGGCGGTGTAGCAGTAATCCGTGTAGGTGCAGCTACAGAAACAGAAATGAAAGAATCCAAACTTCGTCTCGAAGACGCTCTTAATGCAACAAGAGCTGCTGTAGAAGAAGGTATCATCGCAGGTGGTGGTTCTGCATACATCCACGCTTCTAAGAAAGTTGCAGAACTTGCAGAGACATTAGAAGGCGACGAAAAGACAGGTGCAAAAGTAGTATTAAAAGCATTATCTGCTCCACTTTACTATATTGCAGCAAATGCTGGTCTGGAAGGCGCAGTTATTATCAACAAAGTACGTGAATCAGAAGCAGGTGTTGGTTTCGACGCTGCTGCAGAAGAATACGTAGACATGGTAGCAAGCGGTATCCTTGATCCTGTAAAAGTAACCAGAAGTGCATTACAGAACGCTACATCCGTAGCATCTACACTTCTTACAACAGAATCTGCTGTTGCAAATATCAAAGAAGACCTTCCACCAATGCCACAGGGCGGCGGAATGGGAATGATGTAAAGAATTTTGAAACAGTTTTCTAAATCTTAACTAATATTAATCTAGACATTCTATCCTTTTTAGGGTAGAATGTTTTTTATTTATAACCATTCAGTACAGCTCAAAACACTTGCTGTTTTATTACTTTTATTTGAATATAGGAGGCGTTGTATGAAAAATTGGGAGAACAACGTACGTAAAGTCGTTCCATATGTACCGGGCGAACAGCCACAGAAAGAACGCATGATTAAATTGAATACAAATGAGAATCCATATCCACCGGCACCAGGGGTGCAGAAAGCCTTGGAAGAATTTCAGATAGAGCGTCTGCGTAAGTATCCGGATCCTGTCATTGGAAAGCTGGTACAGGCAATTGCAGATTATTATGGTGTAGGAAAAGAGCAGGTATTTGTCGGAGTAGGTTCTGATGATGTACTTGCTATGATTTTTATGACATTTTTTAACAGTAAAGAACCAATTTTGTTTCCGGATATTACCTATTCGTTTTATGATGTATGGGCAGATATGCTCCGTATACCATATGTGCAGATTCCGTTGGATGAGCAGTTCTGTATTCAGCCGGAGGACTATAAACGTCCAAATGGCGGTGTGATTTTTCCAAATCCAAATGCACCAACGGGCGAACTTTTGGCATTAGATGCTGTAGAAGAAATTGTGAAGGCAAATCCGGATGTCATTGTAGTTGTGGATGAAGCATATATTGATTTTGGTGGAGAAAGTGCATTGCCTTTGATTGAGAAATATGACAATCTCATCGTAGTGCAGACATTTTCAAAATCCCGTTCGATGGCAGGTTCCCGTATCGGATTTGCAATTAGTAATGAAAAAGTCATTCAGTATTTGAATGATGTTAAATATTCATTTAACTCTTATACGATGGACGCACTGACTATTGAACTTGGTACAGTAGCTATTGAGGACAAAGCATATTTTGAAGAATGTTGTGCAAAAATTATTGCAACAAGAGAATGGACAAAAGCAGAATTAAGAAAGCTTGGTTTTTCTTTCGGAGATTCCAAGAGTAATTTTATCTTTGCGACACATAAAGAGATTCCGGCAGCCGAGTTATATCAGGCATTACGTGAAGCAGATATCTATGTGCGCTATTTTGGAAAAATTGATAGAATCAAAAATTATCTGCGTATTTCCATTGGAACGGATGAAGAGATGCAGGAATTCATTCATTTCCTTACATCTTTTATCAATAAATAATTAAAGATTAGTGTAACAATACAATTGAACAAGAAAGGATGAAAAAATGAACTTTATTTTTGACATTATCAAAGGTATGTTAATTGGTGTAGCGAACATTATTCCGGGTGTAAGCGGTGGAACAATGATGGTTTCCATGGGTGTTTATGAGAAAATCATCGGTGTAGTCAACAATTTATTTAAAGACATCAAAAAGTCGATTTTGACACTTCTGCCACTTGGGATTGGTATGCTGCTTGGTATTGCAGTATTCTCATTCATCATTCCATGGTGTTTGGAAGTATATCCGTTACCAACCAGTCTTTGTTTTATTGGTTTGATTCTTGGCGGTGTGCCGGCAATCATCAAACCTACCAAGGAAAGCCTGCATAAAGAAGGAAAGAGTATTTCTCTTTCACATATCATTGCATTTGTATTTTTCTTTGCACTTGCAGTTGGAATGGCAGTAATGAATGAAACACAGACGACATCTGCAAACTTTGATTTGAATATTGGATTTATGATTACCATCTTTTTGGTAGGTGTAGTTGCAGCAGCAACCATGGTAATTCCGGGAGTGAGTGGTTCTCTTGTACTTATGATTTTAGGATTTTATGCAGGAATTATGTCCTCTATCAGTGGATTCATCTCATCGGTGCTTGCATTTGACTGGGCACAGATTTTCTATTATGTAGGTGTGCTCGCACCATTTGGTATCGGTGTTATCGTAGGTATTTTTGCGGTAGCGAAATTGATTGAATTTTTATTTGCAAAATTCCCATCCGTAACATACAGCGGTATTTTGGGATTGATTGTGGCATCACCAATTGCAATCATTATCAAGATGGGCAATAACAATATTAATACTATAACAACAATTGTGGGCATGGTACTTCTTGCTGTAGGCACATGGTTTACATACTGGTTTGGTAAAAAGACAGAAGGTATGGAGTAAGTTGCTATACGTGAAAACGCATACTGAAATCGGCATAACTATGTCGGACAGATGCCAAATAGTTTCGTCCGATTAAAACAGTTGTATTGTTTGAAAGCAATAGGTCGGTAGCAGTAATTTTTCGAATGTGGCGCATATTTACAATGTGCCCACGATGACATTGTATAAAGTCCATAGGTAAAAATGGAAGTATATTCCTCAGCGTCATGCGAATAGAGTATACTTCTTTTTTTGTTGTGATTTCGATATAGTGTTTGGAGGAGGAAAGACATATAATATCCATATAAGGAATTTGTATGACATGAGAATTCTCTCGAAAAATAAAATACTCTCCTTTTAACTGTTGATATACATCATCCAGACATTTATCTAATGCTTCCTGCAAAACAGGTTTTAACAGATAGTGTAGTGCCCGTACATCGTATCCATCAAATACATATTCACGAAAAGCAGTGAGAAACAGGATATTTCCATCAAATTCTCGTTTGCGCATGTTTTTAGCAATTTCGATTCCGGTCATTCCGGGAAGCTGAATATCAAGGATATAAAGGTGGTCTTCATCCATTTTATGGGAAGCAAAGTAATTTTCGCCGTTGTTATAGAAATGAATATCCAGGCTGGTATTGTGTTTTTCTTCCCATATGTGCAGGGCATGTAACAACCGTTCTTTTTCTTGTAAATCGTCTTCTATTATAGTAATTCTAAATTTCATTTGTATTCTCCAAAGGTATCATAATATGTACGCTGAATGTGTTATCGGTGTGACGGATTGCTGTAAATCCATTTGCCTCTTCTACAAGTGTAAAAATTCGTTTTAATCCTATTCCATGATGGGGTTCTTTTTTTCTGGATATATAGGTGCCGGATGAATCTTGATTCATAACTCCATCAAAAGAATTTTCAAGGAAAATAATGAGCATATCTTCCTGAACTTTTATTTGAAAAGTAATCCAGCGTTTTTCTTTTGGAAGGCGTTTGCAGGCATCAAAAGCATTGTCAAACAGATTTCCAAGTAAAGCAGAAAGGGTAACATCAGTAATAGGAAAGCGTTTCGGCAGCATAACGGAAAAATCGAGTCGGATATTCTGCTGTTTGGCCAGTAAGGTTTTTGTAGATAGAATACTGTCTATAACAATATTTCCAGTAGCAGACAACATATAGTTCAAGTGAAAATGTGTCTGGTATTCCTCTAAGTATTGTTTTATGTGTTCGATATTGTCGGTTTCCAAAAGTGTTCGGATAGTGGCTAAGTGATGGTGCATGTCATGTTTGATAACACGCAGGGATTCGGTGGTGCTTAGTAAATTGTTGTATTGCGAGGTTTCCAGTTCTAAAAGCTTTGCATGTTCTTGAAGTTCGTCATTTTCCTGCTGCTTGACAGCTAATTGGTACATATACGCCAAAAGTGCGAGAAAAAAGCAGAGAAAAAGGATATCAGCTAAAATTGTGATGTTTAATAATGTAGTTTGACTTTTATCTAAATCCATCATGATGTACATCAGACAATGAGTTAATAAAATACCCATTATCATGGTAAAAAGAAAGAAAAGTTTTTGTTTCAAAGTAAACAAAAGTTTTTTGATTCGAAATGATGAAATCAAAAAGCTACTACCCGCAAATAGAATAAGATACATGGTTGTGCTGGGAACACGAAAGTTTTCGCCATAAAGCATCTCATTGGGAAATTTTCCTGTAAATAAGTTAAGCAGAAAAAAGCATACTATTTCACAAATAAGGCCAAGCAGAATATGAAAGGAAGACCAGAAAAATTTTATAATATTTTTTTCTTTAAACATAGTGAATGCAATAAAAAGGTTAAATAAATAAGCAGTTAATACAGTGTAAAAGGGAGTCACTCCTTTTGCATTGCCGATTGTAATACTAAGGAAACGTGCAAATAGTAATATAGTCATTTTAGATTGCCAATGTGGTACATTCGTCTTAGTTAGTACGCTATTTATAAAAAAATAAACTATTATAGTTTCAGAAATATTGACAAGTAATTCCCATAAGATGGATAAATAATAAGTCATAGTGCCTCCTAAAAATAGTATCAGTTTTGTATTTTATGTACAATAAGTAAAATCCTTGTAACTATGAAGGTACTGAATAGTTACAAATCCTTTTCTTTTATTGATAAGTATAGCATTAAAAATTCGGTTTGAGGTATAGTGAATTGCATTTTAAAGCCTAAATAATGTTGTCTGTGCCAAGGTGGTTGTAACCCTTTTTGAAAAGTGTTAGTTTAAACGTAACAAAAACAGAAGGAGGTATTACCTATGAAAAATTTATTAAGGCATGTTGTAAAGAAAGAGGCATATATGTCCAAAAAACGAATTACTCTCTTGCTTATGCTTATTATGCTGTGTACCGCATGCCAAAGCCCGGAACAAGAAGTGGATGAAACGGAGGATGTGGGAAAAAATATAGATTTAAGACAGGAAATAAATACCGTATTGGAAAATGCCTCCTATGAAAATCTGGAGATACAATTTGACGAGATGAAATATTATGAGGGACAGGCACTAGAGATTGCAAATATTCGAGATGTATATCCGGATGAAAATCGAACTTACGAAGAAACATTGCAATTATATGTGGATAAAGTATTTCCGTCTTTATTAGATATGGAAAAAATTGATATGAGTTTTGTTTATGATGGGGATACGAGTATAAAAAAAGACGAAAAAAGTATTGATATCTATGAAAAGAATTATGAAGCTGTATTAGCTACGTTGGATTCTTATGAAATTATCCCACGTCTAGTGTATCAGGATGAAAAAAACTGGAAAGGGATGTGTTATACCGCAAATTGGATGGGAGGAGTTTATATTACGAATGGTGTGTTGGGAAGCTATGCGGAGACAATGAATCCCTTTAGTACGTATAATGTTATAGAGAAAGAGAAAACCTATGACTGCCGTTTTGATGACTTGAGTGATACCTATATGCTGATGGACGGAGAAAAGAGTGTGGCAGAGGCAAAGGAAGAGATGGAGGCATATTTGGACGCACGTTATCCAATTACCGGAGAAAATGGAATCCTCAATGAGGTTTATCAGATATCGGTTGGTAAAATCAGAGATACGGAGTATTATGCTTTTACGGCGTATCGAACGTTTTCCTATAATGGAATTCCATTTCGGGAAATGCCAGATGATCAGGGGATAGGTCTGATGGTAGAAAATGCAATTATGGCAGAGTGTGCTTTATGTGAAAGTGACAAAGTGGATGTAACGATTGGTCCGATTAATGTGTACAGTGAACCGGAAGTGGAGCGTGTGATTTCTGAGGTCATTCCATTTCAGGAAGTGATGGACAGAGTGGCATATTATCTTACCGGTGAGACAAAATTCCAACTGATTTATGGTGGTATGGAATACCGTATGTTTATAACGGGTGCCCATAAAAAGCAATTAGTACCACAGTGGGTATTTCTTGCCAAGAATCCGAATGATGATAAGATAATCAAGATGTATGTGGATATGGAGACAGGAGAGATTACACATAGTGGATATTAGAATGATGATTCGAAATACAATTGGTTATATAAAAAGAATCCTGTGTTCAGCCGGTTTCTGGCTTTCGGTGGGATTGGGATGTATCATTTTATTAACATCGGTTACACACAAGGATATGCAGGGAGTGTCCTACAATGTGCTTACATCTGCAATGCAGTTATCAAAAGAGGAATTATTAAATTATGGTATTACGGTACAGATGACTTTTTCTAATGCAATTCATTACGCTATGCCGATGTATGGGACATTGCTGGCTGCACTTTCTTATGCAGGTGTGCTGTGTGAAGAAAAGAAGACAGGGGTAAAGCGATATCTGCTGTTTCGTTTCGGGAAAAAGGAGTATGTGCTTACAAGGAGTTTTGCGGTTCTGTTTGCTTCGGGATTTTCTTTTGTAGTGGCAGGATTGTTTCTTTTGGTATTTTTGTATTGGAAATTTCCACTGATGTCTGCACAGGATATCGAAGCGTTTCAAATGTGGCTGGAATTTCAGGCTGGAAGTGGAAATGGCATGACAGTTCTGTTGTATGAATGGTTTGGGGAACATGCATATAATCTACAGCTTTTGTCGGGTTTGTTTGTATATGGTCTGTTTTGTGGATTTATCGGATATCTGTGTGCAGCTTTCTTTTCTAATGTATATCTGATGGTATGTATTCCATTCTTTTTTGGATATATGTATTTTTCTATTGCAAGAACCATTCAAAGCAGAGTGATAGAGGGAAGCATTTCGAATGAACTAAGTAATATTGTAAACGATTATGTAAGTCCAACCGGATATCTTATGTATTGGCGACAGACCGAGAGTTTTGTGTGCAATATGATTGTGCTTGTGCTGGTATGGGTGATTGCTATTGTGCTGCATATGGTACGGATACAAAAGTCAAGTGATTGTGGAGGAAGATAATGAAAGGTGCTTTTCGGGCAGCATTTGCGGAATACAAAAGGTGGTTATGCAATCCACGTATTTTGTTACTGTTTATTTTAATTATATATGCAAGAGAATCCGTAGGAATGGTATTGTGTGAACATGCGGTAAAAATGGAAACCGAGCTGCATTGGCTGGAAGCATATCTGGCATTGAATAATTCCAGTGTGGCAGCATTGATTATGCCGGTGTTCTTTTTTGTGCTGATGTCAGATTTTCCGGTTATGGAGGGCAGTTACTTGTGGTTTATTTACAGGGCAGGTAAGGTAAAATGGCTGGTGATTCAGATGTTGTTTGCCTTATTTGCAGTGCTGACCGTTATGTTTGGAATGTTTGTTTCGTCGGTCCTGTCCTGTTGGGGACATATACGGTTTACAGGGGGATGGAGCGATGTGGTGACCCGTTATTATTTGGCATTTCCGGAGGATGCAATGTCCGGGGTGGCACAGTTGATTCAGGGAGATATTTATAATCAAATGACAATTGGACAGGCGGTGTTTCGTTCGGTAACCTTAACGGCCTGTATGCTCTTATGTTATTGTGCGATTCTTTTGTGTGGAAAAATATATGGCAAAAAATATCTGCCATTGTGCATCTGCATTGTGCTTATGGGACTGGGATTTGCGTTAAAGTGGATGGAATCCAAGTATGTATTTTTATTTCCATCGGCACATGCATTATTGTCCGGACACCATGATGCATATCTGCGAGAACCGATTGTGCCATATGGGATGTCATATGCGTATTTCTTGGTGTTGTTTGTAATCATAATGGGGATTGCGGTTTATGGTGTGAAAAGGAGAGATGTATGCAAGAACTTATAGTGGAACACGTATCGTTACAGATAAAAAAAGCTCAGCTTTTACAGGATATAAATTTTACCCTGCGTAGCGGAAAAGTGTATGGATTGCGAGGACGGAACGGTTCCGGAAAAACAGTCCTTATGAAATGTATTTGCGGTTTTATGAAACCTACGGAAGGAACGATTTCCATCAATGGGAAGATGGTACATAAAGATGTTGATTTTTTACCATCTGCGGGAATTATTATTGAAGAACCGGGATTTTTTCCAAACTATAGTGGTTTTCAGAATTTAAAAATTCTTGCAGGGGTTCAGAATCGCATATCGGATGAAAAAATCCGAACGACGATGGAGCTGGTGGGATTGGATCCGGGCATGAAAAAGCCGGTAGGAAAATACAGTCTGGGGATGCGGCAGCGTTTGGGGATTGCACAGGCGGTAATGGAGGAACCGGATATACTGATTCTGGATGAGCCTACGAATGGTCTGGATGAAGATGGTGTTGCGTGGTTTCGGCAGTTTGTTTTGGAACAGAAAGAAAAAGGAAAATTGATTCTTTTGGCATCACATTCGAAAGAGGATGTAGAGATGCTGAGTGATGAAGTTTATTTTATGGAAAAAGGAAGATTAACGGCAGAATAAAAAGCAGCTCTTTTTAAACAAGAGCTGCTTTTGGCGTTACGTGTTTTTCAGTACCAATCAGCAGAGTGATTGATGCTGGACTGAACGATTGCTATTTATTTCACGTTTTTTCTTATTACCAAGATGGAAACACAAAAATCCAAGTCCAAGGCCAAAAATCAGACTTAAAAGGATAATTGTTCCTTGTAATAGAGGATTTAAGTCAAGCATCCATTGTGCTGCCGTAGTTCCCCACAGATTAAATAGGAAGTGGAAGAAAATTACGTGGTATATACTTCCACCTTTGTGGCAGATATAGCCCAAAATTAATCCAATTACAAAGGTATAACAGCCCTGCAGCGGATTCATGTGGAATACACCGAACAGGAATGCCTGAATAGTGTTCGCAATCCAAAATGGAAATGCTCTTTGTGCGATGCGGAGGGTAACGCCGCGGAAAATAAGTTCTTCGCTAATCGGAGCCAAAAGCACGGAATACAGAAACATAATCAGCGAAATATCTGCACCCAGACCTGCGGTTTCCAAAAGTTCTTCGTAAGCTTCCAGCCAGCTTGGAAAAAGAACGGATATAAAACCGGATACAAGGGCACTCAAATACTGGGTTCCGGGAATCAAGAGAACAATACCTGCGATTTCCAGAGGATGTACTTCTTTTTTTACATTAATATGGAATGTACCTCCGCAGCGTTTGCGGTACCAGATGCCAAAGATGACGATACAGCAAAACGAGAAGATAATCATCGCAATGGTATTGAAATCCATATCCATGGTCAGCGTGAGCAGGTCTGAAAAATCATATTGCTTTCCGGTAATACGAGGTCCGATGCCGAAGAAAAAGATGGCTGCAATAAAGAGCAGGTAGTATACGGCAAAAAACTGGATACCAATACTAAGCAGAGTTGGAACCGTGCAAAAGAGTGCTGTTTTTATTTTTTTCATAAAAGTCTCCTTGTATAATTGTTACTGTTCACTTCGTGTTCAGTAACGATTGGATTATATTATTAGTAACTATGAAGGTACTGAATAGTTACGATCATTATAACATAAGAGGGATTTAATTCAATAATCTTATTTACTTTCGCACTTTAGTCTGCTAAAATATTAAAAGATTTGTAGTGAGGAATGCAGAGGTATATGCCGAAGATTCCTTGAAAGGAGAAGAGAATGGAAAAAGCGTTGAGAAGACAGTCCATAGATTTGTTGTTTGAAGGGATATTATGTTTGGAAAATAAAGAGGAATGTTATCAGTTTTTTGAAGATGTATGTACAATCAAAGAATTGTCAGCGATTGCACAGCGTTTTGAGGTAGCAAAGATGCTGCGTGAGGAGCGAACATATATTGATATTGCAAAAGAAACAGGAGCTTCCACAGCAACAATCAGCCGTGTGAATCGTTCTTTGAATTATGGCAATGAAAGTTATGATATGTTGTTTGCACGTATCAATAATGAAAAAAACGTGTAGTTGGAATATCCTATGCAGAGAAAGGGACTATCGCACTTACGAAATTCGTTGGTACGACAGTCCTTTTTTATTTTATAAAGAATCTTTCTTTTCGATAACATCATCTACGAGTTTTTCGATCAACTGTTTTTTCATATAGATATCGAAGCTTAAAAGACAGATGTAACTGAATGTCTGTAACATTTCCTGGTCTTCTTCCGGAAAATCTGTAAACGTATGTTTTGCAATATTGTATTTTTTGCTGTATTCTTTTAAAATCTTTGTAGATTCTTCTTTTTCCATTTTAAAGATTTCACTGTAAATATCTTCAAAGTTAAAGCCGTCTTTGTTGCCAAAATATTTTTCGGTAATAGGAGATAATACGGTGTGGATATCGCTGATACTCAAAATATTTTTCAGGTAATAAATAAAAATCAAGGAAAGCAGATGTTCTTTGGAATATTTCTTTTTTACAGGCGGCGGCAGCAAATCATTTTTGGTATAGTTGTTAATCATGGTTTTGGTTAATAATTTGTCGTCGTCGCGACGTTTGGAGCCTGCCAACTGTCCGTCGATAAAGCTGGTTACCTGATCCATATATAATTCGATACTTGGGATGGAGTCGGGCTGGATATAGTCAATCGTACCGAGTTTGTCCATCAAGTCCAAGATGGCTTGCTTCATATCTTTGTCCATTCAAATCACCTCTTGTGTTTTTTGTGTTAAAAATTTGAAAATTCTTTTCTTATTATATAGTATTAAAAACTAGATGACAAGGAAAAATATTAGGATTAAGGAAACTTTAAGGTTTTTAAAATTAGGGTGGATATATGAAATGGAGTATGTTATAATAAGTGACAAACGTATGTGCGATTTTTGAAAAGCCATTCGAGGATGGTATATAAAAGGAAGTAAGTATGAGTATATATGATACATTAAATGATGAACAGAAAAAAGGTGTTTTTACAACGGAAGGACCGGTGTTGATTCTGGCGGGAGCCGGTTCCGGAAAGACGCGTGTGCTGACACATCGAATTGCATATTTGATAGAGGAGCAGGGGGTAAATCCATACCATATTATGGCGATTACCTTTACGAATAAGGCGGCTGGTGAAATGCGTGAGCGTGTGGATCATATGCTGGGATATGGTTCTGAGAGTGTGTGGGTGGCGACATTCCATTCGACCTGTGTACGTATTCTTCGCAGATACATTGACCGTCTGGGGTATGATACGAATTTTACCATTTATGATTCG
>CAYVGA010000022.1:0-22524 GCA_964449855.1 uncultured Lachnobacterium sp. | reverse complement strand
CGGTCTCGACCTTGGCAAGGTCGCGCGTTACCAACTACGCCACTATCGCATTTATTTTATGTAGTGTTTGCTAAGCACATATCGTATATTACCTCACCATGAGGAAAATGTCAACAACTTTTTTCACATTTTTTCATATTTTTTATAATTCTTCATATAATGTATAAATGACAACAATGATAGCTGTTCAGTGAGGTGGAACTATGAGCGCAAAAACAAAGATTGTGGTAATCAAATTAAAAGACTTATTATTCTATGCAACGGTGGTCATCCTATGCATCATTGTCCTCCTGATGCTGTATATTCTCTTTCAGCCGGATGCTGCCACAACCAATTCCACCATTGAAGTAAAAATGGAGGAAACGTTAAATGAGCTTACTTAGGAAACCCCTAGGTAAGCTCATAATTTGTACTATTCTGTCTCAGCATCTTCATATAATCCACTGATATAATCATCCAATTCTGCTGTCTCACAATAAATTGTTTCTACAGGACGGCTTTCTTTCACAGCATCTACGGTGCTTACACCAATCCATACTGCTAAAACAGCAAGTACCACAGCTGTACAGCATTTGGTAATCGCTTTTTTACGTTTTTCTTTTGCCATCGTCTCTTTACGATTGGCTTTTTCTTTTTTATACTGATCTACTTTTGCCTGACTCATCTACAAATCTCTCCTATGTGTTTACTAAATAATTATTATTCTACATATAAATCATCCAAATTGCAAGATAAATAGTAATTATGTTACATCTTTCTGGATTTATCAATACAAGTCTTCATGGCATCCATTACTGCCGCACGCATCCCATGTTCCTCTAATACACGAACGGCCTGAATCGTTGTTCCGCCTGGCGAACATACCATATCTTTTAACTCTCCCGGATGAATTCCTGTTTCTAACACCATTTTGGCACTACCAAGCACCGCCTGTGCAGCAAATGTATAGGCTTGTTTACGAGGCATACCGCCTTCTACAGCCGCATCTGCCATTGCTTCAATAAACATAAATACATATGCAGGCGAACTTCCGCTTACAGCCGTCACTACATCCATCAAAGATTCTGTTACAATTTCCGTTTTTGAAAAACTATGGAAGAGCTTGCAGATCATCTCCAGCTCATCTTTTCCTACATTTTTATTTGCACAAACACCCATCATGCCTTCTTTTACCAGAGCCGGTGTATTTGGCATGGTACGGATGATTTTGGCTGGTTTTCCTATTTGTTCTTCCATCCATGCAAGTGTTTTTCCCGGAGCAATGGATACCAGAATTTTATCCGGCCAAACTGCCCCTTTGATTTCCGAAAGAACTTCTTCATAAAATTGTGGTTTCACAGCTAAAATAATGATATCTGCAATCATGGTAAGTTCTATATTACTTGCCGCAATATCCACACCATATTTTTTCTGTGTATTAACTCTAGATGCCAGCAGTTTATCTGTTACCAAAATATCCTGTGGCTTTACCCTTCCGGATTCCAGCATGCCTGAAAGCATAGCACTACCCATATTTCCACAACCAATAAATCCAATTTTCATATCCTATTCCTCAAAAAAAATAAAAACTATTTATTCAGTACCTGAATAATTACATAACAGTCAGCCGCAGGCTGAACTGTTACATAATTATGAACGGTAATCTCCATTAATTTTTACATAATCGTATGTCAAATCACAGCCCCAAGCTTTTGCTTCTACAGAACCCTGATTTAAATTCACACGGATAAAAATCTCATCTGCTCCTAATACAACCTTTGCTTCTTCTTCCGAAAAAGCAACACCTGCACCATCTCTGCATACTGCAATACAGCCTTTTTCAGATGCCAAATCCACATCCACTTTGTCGATATCAAATTCCGCATCTGCATAGCCGATTGCACAAAGCACACGACCCCAGTTTGCATCTTCTCCAAACATCGCACATTTAAATAATGGCGAACAGATAACACTTTTTGCTACAATAATGGCTGTATCTAAATCAGGCGCACCTGCACAGCTACATTCTAAGAGTTTTGTTGCACCCTCACCATCTTTTGCCAGCATCTTTGTCAGATTCATTAAAACTTCATATAATGCAGTTTTAAATACCATATAATCCGCATCTTCGCTTACAATTTTTTCATTGCCGGCAAGTCCGTTTGCCATAACGGTAAGCATATCATTGGTCGAAGTATCTCCATCTACAGAAAGACAGTTGTAAGTCACTTTTACAATTTCTGATAATGCTTTCTGCAAAAGACCAGCATCAATTGCAACATCTGTGGTAACAAAATTCAAAGTAGTTGCCATATTCGGATGAATCATACCGCTGCCTTTTGCCATTCCACCAATTGTACAGGTCTTTCCACCTGCTTCAAAGGTTACTGCATATTCTTTCTTCACGGTATCTGTTGTCATAATGGCATTTGCCGCCCTTAAATTGCCATCCACTGCCATACCTGCAGCTAAGGCATCCACATGGCCTGCAATTGGTTCAATTGGCAGAATCTGTCCAATAACACCGGTAGAAGCCACGATTACTTCTTCCGGAGTAACTGCGTATCCATGTGCAGTCAACGCTTTTGCTGCTAAATCACACATCATTTCTGCCTTTTCAACACCATCGGCATTACATGTATTCGCATTCTTGCTGTTTACAATAACAGCCTTTGATTTCATACCTGTTTTTTCTAAATTGGCTTTTGTAACAGTAATTGGAGCACCTTTTACTTTGTTGCTTGTGTAAACAGCAGCCGTATCGCAAAGCACTTCCGATACCACCATTCCCAAATCATTTTTTTCTTTATTGGAATTTAAGCCACAGTTTAAGCCATTTGCCAAAAAACCTTTGGCGGCACAGACACCGCCTTCCACTATATTAAAATTTTC
This sequence comes from uncultured Lachnobacterium sp., assembly GCA_964449855.1. Classification (GTDB taxonomy): domain Bacteria; phylum Bacillota; class Clostridia; order Lachnospirales; family Lachnospiraceae; genus Roseburia. Next base: position 19,653 of record CAYVGA010000022.1, on the reverse strand, counting down.
CATATTTGTTTCCTCTGTTTTCTGTAACTATTCAGTACCCTCACAGTTACGATTCGCAACCCATGAGAAATCTGCTTCGCAGATGGGTTTGCTCACTCCTAAATCACTTTCTCACGCTCAAAACAGCAAGTGTTTTGAGCTGTACTGAAAGTTACTTTTTTTATAATTCCGCTTCTTCCATAATACTCTTGTATGCCGGACGAATAATCTTGTTCATACCAATCATTTCTTCGATACGATGTGCACTCCAGCCAACAATACGTGCGATTGCAAAGAGTGGTGTGTAAAGCTCCTGTGGAATATCCAGCATTTCATATACGAAACCACTGTAGAAGTCTACGTTTGGACTAACTCCTTTATAAATATGACGTTTTTCGGCAATCAATTCCGGAGCAAGTTCTTCAATTAAATTATAAAGATGCATTTGTTTATGCTGTCCTTTTGCTTCTGCAAGTTCTTCTACATAACCTTTGAAAATACGTTCACGTGGGTCAGATAAAGAGTATACAGCATGCCCCATACCATAAATGAGACCTTTTTTATCAAATACTTCCCCATCAAGCATGCGGGAAAGATATGCTTTTACTTCCTCACGGTCTTCCCAATCTTTTACATGTGTGCGGATATCGTCCATCATTTCCATAACTTTAATATTTGCACCACCATGTTTTGGTCCTTTCAGAGATGACATCGCCGCTGCGATAGCCGAATAAGTATCTGTACCAGCCGAAGTAACTACACGTGTTGTAAATGTAGAGTTATTTCCGCCACCATGTTCCATATGTAACATAAGTGCAACGTCCAATACCTTCGCTTCCAACTCTGTATACTGCTTATCCGGACGAAGCATCTTTAAGAAGTTTTCCGCAGTGGAAAGCTTTGGATCCGGTCTGTGAATATACATACTTTCTCCATTATCATAATGATTATATGCATGATAAGCATATACCGCAATCAATGGAAACTGTGCAATCAAATGGATACACTGACGAAGACTGTTTTCCACTGAACCATCTGTCGTATGACCATCATAAGAAGCCAATGTCAGAATACTTCTTGTCATGGAATTCATAATATCCTTTGAAGGTGCTTTCATAATAACGTCTCTGGTAAAGTTGGTAGGAAGTCTGCGGCATTTACCAATAATTGCCGAAAATTCTTTCAACTCTTCTGTATTTGGCTTTTCACCGAAAAGAAGCAGATACGCTGTTCTTTCAAAACCAAATTCGTCTTCTTCTAATTCATTAATCAAATCCTGTACCTGATAACCACGATACCAGAGTTCTCCATCAATTGGTGTTTTTACGCCATCTTTCATTTCAAAAGACAAAATTTTTGAAATAGTGGTAAGACCTGTCAAAACACCTTTCCCATTTTCATCACGAAGTCCACGGTTTACACCAAACTTCTTAAACAATTCCTCCGGAATGGTATCACTCGTTACACATAATTCTTTTTTGCTATTCGCATAGTTTCTCACGTCATCCTTGTATGACATATAAAATCACTCCTATTCCTAAATTACTGACTCTTGAAGCAGACACTTACAAAACGCTTTATTTGATATCATAGAATTTCAAATGTGCTTCGAGTTCCGGGGTAATTACACCACCTGCTGCAACATATCGGTCAAATAATATTTTTTCTTTTTCACGCTTTCTATTTACAATAATATTGTTCTTGTTAAAAAGCTCTTGATATAATGGATTTACTTCCAATTTTCTTCGATGTTCCTCACTGAATGGTACATATTCTGCGAGAATACGGCGGGCTACCTTATTCAGACGCATATTTCCCTGGGACTCAAACTTCATCCAGTTCATATAGTCTGCCACAAATACTTCTCTGTAGTTGTTCTTTGCGTGTAGCAGTTCCGCTTTTACCTTTTCTTTTGCTTCCTGAGATAAATCTCGATTCTTACGATAAAACTGAATATAATCATTAAACTCTGAAGTCAGAGATTTCTCACGGATATCATTCCAGCGTACACCCATAATTTTACGACAGATTTCCCAACGATATCTTCCGGCTGTTTCTATTAACATATCCGACAGCTCTCCACTTGTCATCGTAGGAAGAATAAATCTAGCTGGTGTATCTCGTTTTACACCGGCAGTTTCCTGCCACATCATGGCTCTAGTACCAATATTCGGCATAAGAATCACATCCGGAAGAACTTCTTTCATAATTTCTGTACGTTCAATCCCATGTGCCGGTGCAGCAAATAATACTTCACGGTAAAAACAAGAAGGATCCATCTGACGAATTTCATCAATGGCTGCATTTACCGTCATAAAAGATACGATAAGCTGGTCAATTACACGAATAAAGTCTTTTTCGTGAAGTACAGGACAGAATGTAGTAATTCGTCCATAGGTAATACGGTTATTACTCATAAACATATTACGAATCTCAAACTGTACTTTCTCTAACTGGTCATGCTTTAACTGATTTTCCTGCTCTTTGGTTATCTCATGCTTTTTACGCATTTCCAATAAATGTCCATGGTAATCCACATCAAATTCATTTTTAGATGGCTCTTTTTCACCACGATATACCATACACAGCCACTGATATGCCGTATATACATGGCAGAAAGTTTCACCCTCTGCATCCATCTGTCTTTGTTCTTTCCACTGATTATCCAAAAGCTCGCTGATTGCCATAAGCTCATCTAAATGACTGACACCCGCCATGGCCAAATCCAAAACTCCGAAATTGAAAAACAATTTCATAACAATGGAAATGCTTCTGGCATGTACCGCACGCAGAAATGCTCTTTCATAAATTTCATAAAACAGCTTTGTAAGTGTGCGCCGCGTCTGCTGCATCTCCGGAGTATAATCCTGAATCTCAGCAATAAGTCCATACTCTTTGATTAATTCTTTACACTCCTTAATTTCAGACTCCTCATATCCTGCATATTTCATAATATATGTAGTAAAATCTGTATGCATCACCTGTGCTCTGGTCATCTCCTCTGCGATTTCACCATTCACATTCTCCTGTGATTCCATCTGCACTTCATAATTCTTCTTATAATTCTTGAAATCCACAGACTTATAATAGCTCATACGTTCTGCGATAACTTCTTCACTGTAAAACTTTGTATGGATTAAAAAGTCTTCTAATTTTTTGACCCATACGTCTACAACACTCGTATCTGCTTCTTTTAGTGACAGCTTGATTGCCAAATCATGCCAAAGTTCCAGTAAATCCTCTTCTTCATTCAAGAATCCGTCTTTTACTCTCTGGATATATACTTTTAATGCGTCCATATTGGCAATCATACGTGTTTTAATCTCTGCCAATTGTAACAAAATACCAATTGTCAGATTCTCTTTATCGCCATAAAACTGTCGCAGACTCTTTTCCGGCAATTCTACCAAATCCATAAAATAAGTAATTTCCCACGGTTTGATTGGTTCCGGCTGTTCTACCTGACTAAGTTCTGCAATCTCCACTTCTTTTGGCTCTATGCCATATTCCGAGCAGAGCAATTCATATTCGCTAAGCTGTTCGGTAATAAACACTGCCAGCTCTTTTGCCATATATCCATTTGTTTTATAGACATCATATATTATTCGATACTGTCGAATCGCTGCATACAAAAATGCAAAACTGTATTTCGGCTGTTCTTTGAAAATAACCTTATAATCTTCCGGTCCTTCATATCGATAAGAAGCAATGAGGGAATCTTCTGCAGCTATATAATCACACATATATTCATCCGTGTAGCCATACATAAAACCAACTACACTGCCACTGCCAAATGTCACTTCATTATATGCCGTCTTTAACACCACGGAACCTTTTATAATAATATAAAGTGCCTTTGTAGATTCTCCTTTTCGAACTAAATGTTCTCCTTTTTTAAGCTGTATCGCAATCATCGGATTACCTCTTTTCTTTCACTTGTGTACTACAAACATTTTCCACTTTAACTCGTATTGTACCATAAAAAAACGTGGACTTCATCCCTATTTTTATGAAATTTATATAACTTTTGTCTATAATAGCTATTATTCGCGAAGTACTTCAAAGGAACGATAGAGGTTCAGCCTGCCATACCCCCATTCTGTATTGGGATAAGTCAGATTTCTGTCCCTTATACATCCCCGAATCATAAGATTCTTTACCTCTACGGAATTCATTGTCGGAGCGTATCCATCCAAAATGCCCCATTCCAAACAAAGTGCAGCTGCCCCTGCTGTTATAGCTGCCGCCGCGCTGCTTCCTGTTTGTGACACATAATCCATTCTTAAACCGGCTCCGAATACCTCAACTGCCGGTGCAGAAAAATCCGGTTTCACCTCTCCATTGCCTGAAAATCCTCTGCCAGAAGGCGTCCACCTCGCACCAGTCAGACCATCATAACCACCTACCGTAATCGGTATTTCTGCCATTCCGGGTGTCGTAATCGTTGTATCCGGATTCGGAGCAACAAATGTAACATCCGGCCCCGTCAATGGCTGAATCGGCAGCCACATATGAAATGCTCCTGTAATCGCCTGCTGCGGATATACAAGTATGGTCCAAATTCCCTCTGCAGGATTGCTAAAACGGAAAAAGACCAATAAATCACGCTGCGTTCCCGTAATCCGATAATCCAAGGTTAACACTGTGTTTTCAAACACAAAATTTGTTACTAATGTCTCTTCCGATACAGGAAAACCACCCTGACTCTGCTGCCCGGTCGGTGATTGTACAATCACACGTACCAATTCGGGAGCATATGTCCAAAGCTCCATACAAAATCCTTCTACACCTTCTTCCACATTCACCTCAACCGCCACCGGTGACAACATCGATTGTGCCTCTCCATAGAAGTGATGTGCAGCAATTGCTTCATTTCCGGTCGGAACAACCACAGCCCTATTTCGCCGAAACCCAATAAAATCCAAATACGTAGACAACGGTCCTGTTCCCGAATGGCTTCCCTGATTCGTTCCCACACCCAAAAGCACCACTAACGGACGATTTGCTTTCTTCGCAACATCTTCCAAATATGCCACACCTGCCATAATATCATTCTCCTGATAAAGCGGTTCTGTCTCCGACAGATAAAAAAATTCTCTTAAATTTTGTTTTGCTTCTTTTAACTTTACCACTACCAATTCACATTCCGGTGCAGCACCTATAAAATCATTATTTACATCTTCACTTCCGGCAGCCAAACTGGCAAGAAACGTACCATGTCCATTTTCATCTTTCTCCGGTACGATATTTTCTGGATTATCACTCCTTAACGCACGGTCAATTTCCTCCCTTGTATACTCTATGCCATACTGAAATCCTTCCGGACTTCTTCGTATACTATTTTCTTGTATACCATCTTCATTTGAGATACTTCTTGCGTCAGACTCCCTCTCACGATTTACCGCTTCTTCATCTGCACCTGCCGTCTGATCCCAGATAGAATAAATTCTGGTATTTCCCGCCATATCTCGAAATAAAGGATTGATATAATCAATCCCTGTATCCACAATTCCAATCAATACACCTTTCCCCTTCAGTGCCAGATTCGGCTGATTCTGAATCGCCAATATACCGCTCACTTCCAGACTCGTGCTATCCATAAGTGAAAAACACTTTGGTATAGAGGCATATGAATAATCTTTGAGCGACAATGGCGGAAGCGAACTTCTGTCATAATACCAGATTGCATAAACTTCATTTATCGGCTGTATACATAATGGCTGTATCAATGGGGGCGTCAGCTCATCACTCGCTACAATAAAATCATACGTATCATTGGATAAAATAATGGAATTGCATAACATATCTCAACTCCTGCAAAACATATTATTCTAGTTTATGCAGGAAATCTGCTTTTGCTATTCGTAATTCGTATATATGAATCTCATTTTTCCAATTGATAGCTGTCATTCTATATGTTAAACTTACTGTACCCATAAAATTTTAATTCCACATTTTAGATTTGGTATGATATAAAGGTTAATCTGCAAAATATTTAAAGGAGATAAAAAATGACAGATAACGAATTATTATTACAAATATCTAACATCGTAAGCTCAAATTCAAAATTTTTAGAATATCGTATTGACCAACTCGACGAAAAACTTTCAAAGAGAATGGATTTACTTGAAAACAAAATTGATGAAGTTGACCAAAGACTTTCCGGTCAAATTGCCGAACTCGACCAAAGGCTTTCCGGTCAAATTGCCGAACTCGACCAAAGGCTTTCCAATCGGATTGATGCACTCGACCAAAGACTTTCCAATCAAATTGCCGAACTCGACCAAAGGCTTTCCAATCGGATTGATGCACTCGACCAGAGGCTTTCTTTCGACATCAAGAAAATCTGCGTAGATATTGAAAATGACATAAAACCACGTCTTCAGAATATTGAAAACTGCTATGTCGATACCAACAGGCGTCACAATGCGAATATCGAAAAAATTGAAAATCTTCAAATGAATATGGAGATTGTACAAAGTGTATTAAAAGACCATATTCAGTACATCAATCAGCAAACTGCATAGTATTCAAAAACCCCAAGCATAATGCCTGGGGTTTTATTAATAGTACAACTTTCATTCATCCTGTTTCACCGGACTACGGCTATCGTGACATGTAAAGTAAATGACCTGATACTCTTTTGCCACTTCCAAAAGCAACTGATTGCCAGCCGCAACCTTTTCTTTGTCCAAATTTACAAATGGGTCATCCAAAATCAGAAATGGTTTTTCTTCTTTATACATAGCATCCGCAACTGCCAAACGCATACATACACCCAACAAATCCTGATATCCTGCCGACAGCCATCTGGTATCTCGTAATTCTCCCTGCTCTTTCATCTTCAACTGGATGTTGGCATCAATCATCCATGCTCCGCTTTCATCGCCTGTCAGCATTTGATAATATTTTGAAAATCCATTTGCAATTGGATCCATATAACGAGAGGTAAATTGTTCTTTTGCCTTTTTGAGGTATTCCTGTGTAAGCTTTACCATATTATATTTCTGTGTATCTTTTTCCTGCAAAACTAACTGCTCGCCCAATTCCGCCTGCTTTTCATCACGCAAATCCAGCTGTTCCTGCAAATCCTCTAACTGTTTTGCATATTGGGCTTTAGCCATTTTTAACTCTTCCATTTTTGAATCTGCCTGTTGAATCATCTGGTTCAATTCGTCAATGGTATATGGACAAAGTGCTGTTTTGACCCAAAAAGATTTATCCTGACGATTTTCAAATACTTCACGTTTTTTACAGGCTTCTTCATAGGCCTGATGAGCAGCCTGATATTCTGCCGCTTTTTCCTGATAGTAACTCAACACACCGGAAATATCTTCCGGAATCTCATAGCCATAAGTTTGAATAAAAACTTCTACTTTCTCTTTTTCTTCTTCATAAATCTTTCGTGCATCCATACTCTCGCCCAATTTATCTGCCAGACGTTCATATTCTGCCAATTGATTTTTCAATTCATATAATTTTGCGGAATAATCTTCCACTTTTGAATAGATATGAAATCTGGTTAAAAAGGCATCTACTGCTACATGAATCCGGTTAATGGAATCCTTTAATGTTTCTACCTGTCCTTTCAAATCCTCATAACGTAGTTTCAGCTGTTCTTTTTCATCTGCTGTTTCTTTCTCCCAGCGTGATTTTTCTTTCTCCGCCTTACTTCCCAATAAGGCTCCAGCCAGGCTACATCCCGCACCTAATAAAATAACAAACACTGCCGCAATCCATATATAAGATGGATTCGCAACTGGAATTATTTTTGCAAACCCAAGTGCCAAAGCTGCCACTCCAACAAGGATGATACCAAAACCTGTAAACAGAAATAACTTATGGTTCATCTTTTCAAAAACAGGCACTTCCGGCTCTTTAGTCCATTCTTTTTCCGCTAACTTCAAATGTGTTTCCAATTCAACCAAATTCTCTTTTTGTTTTTCTGCACTGGCAAGCGTTTCCAATGATGTATCTATCTGCTGAATCGTAGGCACTTCTGTCTCAAACATTTCCTGTAATTTTTTCCAGCTTTCATGTTCACTCATCGAAAGTTCAAGTCCCTTCAACTGCACTCTGCTGTTTTCCATATTTCGGGCATTCTGCAATTGTTCTTTAAATTCTTCTTTTTGCGGTACTCCATTTGGAAAATATGCTTTATATTCATTTAATTTCTGCTCTTTTTCATCTACTTCCCGGCACATCGCATCATACTGTGCGTAGAGTTCTTTTTTTCGGCTTTCTTCACTGGCAACAACCAATGCCGATGCATAATTCTGACGAATACACACTAATTCTTCAAGCTGATCCGTCACTACCTGCTTTTTGTGTCTGACCCCTTCAAAGCCTTCCTGTGCAGACTCAAATGCTCTAAGTTCCTGCGCTAGCTGCGTGATATAATTCTTCCGTTTTTTAATACTGCCGGTCACACGATCCGGTGTTAACTGATTTAAAATATCTTTTAAATGACTAATCGCAGAATCAAAATTGTTGATATCGTCTGTATGCTCTGCAAGATTACCCAATTTTGCATTCATACGATCCGATACTTCGCCGATACAATCGTTTTGTGCAATAAAAATACTGCGCTTAAACGATGGACTGTCCAAATCAAAGATTTCTACCCCAATCTGCTGTGAATAATCAGTGCTCTCCAAATTCGTATTCAAATCATACAAATGAAAGGTATCTGTTTTTTCGGTACGTCCGAATGTTCGGCTAATGCGGTACTGTTTTCCATTGATTTCAAAATCCAGTTCACCGCCAAATACTCCGCCCTGCCATGGACGATACAACATACGTTCTTTCTCAAAAGCACCTGCTTCTTTTTTTGCATCCAAACCATAAAACATCGCTTTTAAAAAAGCTGCCAGCGTACTTTTTCCCCATGCATTGGAGCCATAAATCACATTAATTCCATTGGAAAAATTCAAAGAAAGGCTGGACAACTTACCAAAATTCTCTATATGGCATGCTAATAATTTCATCCGTTAAATCTCCTCTCCCTGTAACGCCAAGATTCCGGTACGAATGACAATCGCTTTTTCTTCTTCACTTAACTCGGAAGCAGATACCAAACGAACAAACTCGCCCTTTAAAGACACATCTTTTTCATAATCCTGATAATTTACCCAAATCTTAGTTTCATCATATACTTTACAAAAATAATAATAGTCTGCAAACTGTTCTTCTAAGAAATCTGTTTCCAGTTCACATTCTACGTTTACTTCACCTTTTAATACAAATTTCACCAGACTACTGGATGGATACTGTGCTTCTCGTATAACCGAATCCATGCGAAGCGCAGCTTCCTGTGTTGTCATAATTCCGGATACATCTACTGGAACTGTATATAAAACACGGGAACTAAATGGCACAAAGGTTGATGTGCCTGTATGTTTTTCCGGATCGATATCCAAAACCACAAATCCCTTTGGACCACATTCATCAAAGCCACGACCGTCCAGACAACCCGGATAACAGTACACACCACGAGCATCCAGTTTATCAATCACAAATCTATGTACATGCCCGAGTGCCAGATAATCAATATTTTTGTTTCGAAGTTCATCCAGACTGATTACCTCTGCTTTATCTCTACTCTTATATTCTGCTAATTGCCCATGCAAGGTTACAAGATTATACGCATCATGTGCAAGCACCAGTGTATTATATGCAGTCAGACGATTTTCTTTATTTAGTTCCAAACCTGTAATTGCAACCTTACCATAGGTATAAGTCGTCCATTTTTCGTTAAAAAGACACAGGTTCTCCGGAATCTCATCCAGCTTTGACAAAAAGTTGTCATTATCGTGATTTCCTTTTAAATATAGAAAATCAATATCCGGATGATTGGTAATCACATCGCGTACATAATTGCGTACTGTGGCAGAAACATTTCTGGTATCAAACAAATCACCTGCAATTATAATTACAGATACAGCATGTTTCTTTGCATATTCTACCATTCGGCCAAATGTACGCAGAATCTCCATCTTACGTTCTTTTGCCTGTTCCTTGGACAGGTTCGCTGTCATTTTTGAATCTAAGTGTAAATCTGCACAATGGATAATTTTCATTGCTTATGACCTTTCTAGTTGTTTATTACTAATTTGATTTATCTTCTAATTCAAAGCAACCTCGCATCTGAATACGTGGTCCGCCCGTTTTCTCGATATATGCTTCTGTAATCGTAACCATACCGATATTGTCATCCTTTGGCACTTCAAACATAATATCCAGCATAAATTCTTCGATAATGGCACGGAGTGCTCTTGCTCCTACCTTCTTTTCTTTTGCTTTCTTCGCAATATTGCGAAGTGCTCCTTCTTCAAATTCCAAACGCACTTCATCCATCGCCAAAAGCTTCTGGTATTGCTTAATAATCGCATTCTTTGGTGTGGTTAAAATAGATACCAGCATATCTTCTGTCAATGCATCCAGTGTAAACATAATCGGCAGACGTCCAATAAATTCCGGAATCATACCAAATTTACGAACATCTTCTGTTGTTACCTGACGAAGAATATTTTCATCATTGTCGTATTTATCTTTTAAGTCAGCCTTAAAACCAATCGCTGCTGCTTTATTCAAACGTTCTTTGATAATATCTTCCAATCCCGGGAATGCACCGCCACAGATAAATAAAATATTCTTTGTATTTACCATCGTCATAGGAACCATGGCATTTTTGCTGCTGGCACCTACCGGTACTTCGACTTCTGCACCTTCTAAAAGTTTCAACATCCCCTGCTGTACTGATTCACCACTGACATCTCGCTGGTTTGTATTTTTCTTTTTCGCAATCTTATCGATTTCATCGATAAAAATAATACCGTGTTCTGCACGTTCTACATCGTTGTCTGCTGCTGCAAGAAGCTTGCTGACTACACTTTCAATATCATCACCGATATAACCGGCTTCCGTTAAAGAAGTCGCATCCGTAATAGCCAATGGCACATCCAAAAGCTTTGCTAATGTTTTTACCAGATAGGTTTTTCCGCAACCGGTTGGTCCAATCATAAGCATATTGGATTTTTCGATTTCGATACCATCATCCTCTGATTTGTCCATAATACGTTTGTAATGGTTATAAACCGCTACGGACATTACCTTTTTCGCCTGTTCCTGACCAATCACATAATCATCTAAACTTGCTTTAATTTTATGTGGTGCCGGAATGGAATGAATGTCCAATACCGGTTTTTCTTTCTTTTCCTGTTTCTTTTTCTTCTTTAAACGCTGGCTCTTTGGAATACCGCCCATCATGCCATCCCCGCCTGGGAATCCGCCAAAGAAGTTCGAAAAATCTGACATATCAATCATGCTGATATGTGGAATACCGCCCATATTTGGCATACCGGTCATGTTTGGATTGTTCATTCCCGGAATATTATTAACACTATCTAATGTTTTCTGCATACAATCACTGCAGATTTTGATTCCACCATACATATTAATAAGCTTTCCAGCCGTACTTTCCGGACGACGGCAGATATAACAATGATTTTCGTAACCATCGTCATTGTCATCGGTATCCTCCACAGAAGATGCTTCCTCTACAACTTCTGTTTCTACAACGTCTGCATCTATGTCTTCATTTACCGTTTCTACTTCTACAATACTTTCTGCTGTCTTTTCTTTATTGTCATCAATTACTTCTCTAAAATCCATAATACTCCTTCAAATTACTTCATTTTCGTTCTACTTATTTGTACATATACCAAATGCATTATACTCCTAAGCACGCAGAAACTCAATCAAATTTCGTGTTTTATTTTATGGAACTAGCTCGCATTAAGACTTGTCTACTTACATTACGCATTTAGCATCAGAAAAGTTTTGCCAAAATCTAAGAAAAAGAGCTTCTTCTCTATGTTTCCAGACTTCAGTATGAGGATATGTAGTTTTTCTTAGGACTTTGTCGATTCTCAGTAATTCGCTGACACGATCTCAGCGACAACTCTTATCGAGCCATGAATGGCGAGTTAAGAGTTGTTACGTCACTATGAGAATGTTTATAGTCAAAGTTCTTAGAAAAATTAATATCCGAATACGAGTCTGGAAACATAGAGAAGAAGCTCTTTTTCGTAGAATTTAGAAAGTCCCTTTTCTGAACTATATCGTAATTACACTTCTTCGATTGCATCCACCGGACAGCCATACGCTGCATTTGCGGCCTCTCCTGCATGTTCGATAGAAACTTCTGAGTCTAGGGCAACCGCCACCCCGGTATCTGCCATAGTAAAATAATCCGGACAAGTGCTGACACATAATCCGCAACCGATACAATTTTCATTTACATAATATTTCAAACTGAGCACCTCTTTCATTTTTATTTACAAATAGTATGAATCATATTCTTACGCTCAAAACAGCAAGTGTTTGAAGCTGTGCTGAATAGTTACAATTCTTCTTCAATTCGCAGTAATTGGTTATACTTCGCGACACGTTCGGAGCGGCTAGGCGCACCTGTTTTAATTTGTCCTGTATTAAGGGCAACTGCCAAATCTGCAATGGTAGTATCCTCCGTTTCTCCGGAACGATGAGATACCACAGCAGTATACCCGGCTTTATGTGCCATTTTAATAGCTTCTATCGTTTCGGACAAAGAGCCTATTTGGTTCAATTTAATCAAAATACTGTTCGCACAGTCACATTTTATGCCCTTTTCCAATCGCTCTGTATTGGTTACAAACAGATCATCGCCTACCAACTGTATTTTGTGACCAAGTTCTCTGGTTAACTTTTTCCAGCCTCCCCAGTCTTCTTCATCAAGTCCATCTTCAATCGAAAAAATCGGATACTGATTCACAAGACATTTCCAATGTTCAATTAAGGTGTCTGAAGTATATTCTATACCTGACTTTGGCAGATGATACATTCCTTTTTCTTTGCCTTTCCATTCGCTGGCTGCTGCATCGATGGCAATTTTAAAATCCTGTTCCGGTTGATATCCTGCTCGCTCTACAGCTTCTAAAATATATTTAATTGCTTCTTCTTCGCTTGATAAATTCGGAGCAAAACCTCCCTCGTCTCCCACAGCAGTTGATAGTCCTTTTTCTTTTAATATTGCTGCAAGGGTATGAAATACTTCTGCACACCAGCGAAGACCTTCCTGAAAAGAGGATGCCCCCACCGGCATAATCATAATTTCCTGTACATCAATATTGTTTGCAGCATGTGCACCACCATTCAAAATATTCATCATTGGAATTGGTAACTGATTTCCAGAAATACCTCCTAAAAAACGATACAACGGAATGTTTAATGCATTTGCAGCAGCTTTGGCTGCAGCAATTGAAACTGCCAGAATTGCATTCGCACCTAATCGGGATTTGTCTTTTGTTCCGTCTTCTTTTATCATCGCCTGGTCTATGGCATAGATATCAAATGCATCCATGCCTACAATAACCTTTGAAATAATGGTATTTATATTTTTTACAGCTCTTTCTACACCTTTACCATTGTATCTGCGTGCATCATTATCACGAAGTTCCAACGCTTCATATACACCGGTCGAAGCGCCGCTTGGTACACTTCCCCTGCCTCTGCTTCCATCTGCCAAAGTTACTTCTGCTTCTACAGTAGGATTTCCTCTCGAATCTAAGATTTCTCTTGCATGTACACATTGGATAGTTAATTTCCGCATATGATTCTTCTCCTGCTACTTACATTTATTTTAAGGATAACCGTTTTTTTAATTTTCATACCTGCACGGTAAAAAACGCCCCAAATGTGATAATAATATATCTCACATTTGAGGCGTATATAAAATTTCTGAAATCAACCATAAACAGTATGGTTACATACCAGCCTGTGTATCAGCCTGTGCTTTTAATGCTGCCAAAGCTGCTTCTGCATCCAAAAGTGTCTGGTAGTTGGATACATATTTTTTTGCCGTATCCGATAAAGCATCGTAACTTGCACGAGCATTTAAAATCGCAGATTCAGATTCTAATCCAACGGTTCCAATGGCTTTAATCTGTTTGGTAACAGCATATGCCTGATCCTGTGCAACACCTTTGGAACTTTCCGTTCCCGGAAGTTCGTATACCAAAACCGGAAAGCCTGCATTTACATATTGATAGATTGTTTTTGCTGAACTATGTGGCAGGTTAATACATCCATGAGAACCATTTCTTTTGTAAATGCTTCCACCAAAATCATCTCTCCATGTAGCATCATGCATGCCAACATTTCCATTAAACGGCATCCAGTAATCAACCGGTGTTTCGTAATCCTCACCTCTTAAGGTTGCATTTTTTGTCTTGTATGTCAATCCATACGCTCCAGTCGGTGTATCGTAAGATTTTGATGCATTACCGGAAACAAAATCACTTTCCAATATCAAAGCACCATCTACATATAAAAACAAATGCTGTGCAGTCAGATTGATTTCTACATAGGAATTTCCGTAGTCATTTCCCTCATGACTGTTGGCTGTCATGGAGTAATGTAAATCCCTTTCCACCTGCTCGCCTGTCATAATGCTATTTTTGATAGCTTCGGCCTCGGCTTTTTTGTCTACCATCCAGCCATAGTCCCCCTTGCTGATTGTTACCTCTGTGCCATAAGAAGTCATAAGTTTTTTCGGAGTATACGCTGTATTGTAAGTAGACGACAATTGTTTTACATAAGCTGACATCTGCTCTTCATCAATAGAAACTTCCATCTGCTCATTAACCTGCAGCCATGGCTGGAATACACTTGCATCCAAAATCTGCGTAGTTTCGCCAATCTGATATGTAATAACCGTTCCCAAAGACTTATTAAGCTGTTCAATGGTCGCCAATAAAGTCGTATCATCATCTTTGATTTCCGGCAGCACATAGCAGACTTCTTTATCCAAATCAAGTTCTGTCTTTAATCCATTGATACAATCATTTACTTTTTCATAAAATACCAAATAATCCATCTGTGAACCTGGTACAGATGGCACCAATTGATATCCATTTTTTTCGGAATATTCCGAAATCTTTGCATTTTCCGGCATAATCTGCTTTTCCGGTTTCATACATGGAAGCCCGTTTAATACGGTTTCTAATTCTCCACTGTCAAAGGATAGGGCCGCTTGAGAATCATGCTGGTCTGGAGCAAATAATTTTACAATCCAGGAAAATCCATTCTGTTCTTCTAAAAACAAATCAATTTCATTATTCCAATTTGTTTTCAAAGAAAAATCTTTTCCTTTGATGGATTCTTTCGTGCCATCTCTCTCCGTAATCACAAGTTCATACTCATCCATCATGGTCTGAATCACAGCTTTTGCAGATTCTATATTCTTTCCACCTACATCTACACCATTAATGGTTGTTCGAAAATAAAAATGCTTCATAAAATAAACGGAAAATCCCAGATAAATGGCTGTTAGTGATACAAGTACAGCAACAATTACAACTACAAGTTTCTTTTTCTTTGTCATATGTATTCCTTCTTTATTAATTTCTTATTTTGCAAGTTTAAATTATACCCCTGTATTTTGAGTTGTCAACTAGAAAAACCTCCCATTTGAATTATGAGAGGTTTGTATTTTATCTTAGGTATCAATTCGCACATTCATCCATGCCAAAATATCCTCAAATACGGTCTGCTTATCCGTTTCATTTAGGATTTCATGGCGATCATTTTCATATAACTTGTATGTAACATCCAAAGCACCACTGTCTTTGTGCATATCATACACCTGTTTCACGCCTTTACCTAATCCACCTACCGGATCCTGCTGCCCGGAAACGATAAACAATGGTAGTTTCGGAGAAATCATAGCTGTATTTTCCGAATTACAGCTAAAATTAACAGCTTCAAACAAACCTTTGTAACCATTCACCGTAAACATAAACGTACATCTTGGTTCTTTATAGTAGGCTTTTACAATCTCAACATCCTTTGTCAGCCAGCTATTCTCCGGGTTTTCACCTGTCATATCAAATCCCTTATAATCTGCCCCAAAAGCTAAACTCTGAATCAGTTTGCTTCGATATTTCGAGCCACGGATTTTTGCAATAAAAGCTGTTAATTTCAGTGCAAGACTCGTCATATTGGCTGGAATAAAACCGGTTCCCATAATAATCGCACCACGCAGATGTTCGTGGTGAAATGTCAGATATTTGCGAAGCAAAAAAGATCCCATACTGTGTCCAAGCATAAAATATGGAAACTCCGGATAATCCTCCTGTATCAGCATACGCAGCTTATGGATATCTGCGACCAAAACATCACTTGGACTGCCATCACAAAAATATCCCCAATCCTCTTTGGAAACAACAGATTGACCATGACCGATATGATCATGCCCTACAACCATATATCCCCTTTCTGTCAAATATTCTGCAAATACCGCATATCGTTCAATGAATTCTACCATACCATGTGTAATCTGAAGAATCGCTTTCATTTCACCTTTTTCCGGTATCCATTTTACTGCATGCACTGCTGTTTTTCCATCATTTGATAAAAAAGTGAAATTTGTAGTATTCATAAGCCCCTCCTTTAGTGTATTAAGGTACTGAATTACTTTCTGTAACAAGTCTGTCTTCGTCAAAAAAATCAGAAAAATTATTTTTCAACTCTCGTAAGTCTGTTTTCTGCTCCTGAAGTTCCTGCTGTACATCACTCATCTGAATATTGTTACGTTCACTGACTTTTAAGATTTCTTCATCTAAATTACGCACCGCAATTACTCTTGCCCGCATGTCCATAAGCTCCTCTGTGAAATCATACTTCGCAAATTCAGTGATTTGCTTATTCAAATCTGCAGAATTCTTTAATATTTTTGTAGTTGCAATATTATTATCTTTTATCAAAGAAACCAAACGAACTACAACGTCTTCTAATTCCTTGATTTTTTCTTCAGCTGCATGTAACTCCTCTTTCATAGAAAGAGCTTCTTTTTCACATTCCGATGCGGTCTGCCGAATCTCCTCCGACGCTGCTACAAGCTGCTGGCCAGCCTCTCCCATACGTCCGGCTTCAATCGCTGCATTCAATGCCATCATGCTCATCTGTCTGCCCTTTTCTGCAAATACATCCAGCTTTGCTTCATAGGTCTGATATTCTTTACGAATCTTTGCAGGTGCCTCCGTCAAATATTTCGATGGTGTTGTAAAATGCTTATTTTCTTCTACCAAATTGGTAACTTTCTCTTGATGTTCTTTTATTTCTTTTGTTAACTGACGATAGGCATCTGCAGAACCTTTCATTTCTATAGAAATCTCATCTATCTCCTGTAACAAAAATGTTTCTTCCTGCGTATTCTGCACTGCATAGTCTATGAGATGATTTGTATTCTGAAGCACCTGTCCAACATCTGCATGCATCTGCTTGCGCTTTTCTTCTATAGTATCTGCTTTTTCTTCAAATTCGACAGCCTGCTCCTGTATCTGAGCCAGTGCTTCTCTCATTTGCTTTTCTACTTTTTTTCTTATACCAAACATCAATACGCCTCCAATACCATTATTTTACAATGAGAATCACTTTTTCGCAATGGTTTACTGATAATGTTCCACAATAAACTGCACTGTATCTACACCTCGAAAATGATTGACTTCCGGATTATATATAACGGAAAGCTCTATCGTATTTGGTTTGCCATAAAATGCAGCTTCTACTTGTTCTTTTCCAAACTTTTTTTCCAAATATGCCACCACATTATCCCTATCTCGGAAGCGAAGACCATATACACTGATACCTCTTCTTGTAAGAAATTCAAATTTCAGGGTGTCATTATTTTTTCCAAGTGTCCATATGCGCTTCACATGAAGCCCTTTATCTGCAAATACCGGACGAGGATTATCTTTTCCAAACGGTTCTAATAAAGAAAATTCTTCAATAAGTTCGGGATAAGCATAATCCATTGGCATATCCACATCTATACGAATTTTTTCGGTCAAATCTGCTTCTGTCAAAGTACACACCGCATTGATTTTTTCACGGAAAGCTGCTAAATTTTCTTTCGGCAACGAAAGTCCTGCTGCCATTGGATGCCCGCCAAATTTCAAAAATAACTCCTGACATTTACACATTTCTTCATACATGGAATATTCTTCAATTGAACGGCCGGAACCTTTTGCATTACCGCCTTCTGCCTTTGTTAAAATAAATGTCGGTTTGTAATAACGTTCCCGGATTCTTCCTGCAATAATCCCCGCAATACTTTCGTGAACTTCCGGCAGATAAATAACTACCACCTTATCGTCCTTGCAATTCTGTTCTTCATAATAAGCAACCGCCTGTTCTACCCCTGCCTCTGTCAATGCCTTGCGTTCATTGTTAAGTGCAACCAATTCATTTGCAATTCGAACAGCCTGCTCCATTTCCGTCTGGAAAAACAATTCCAGTGAACGTTTTGCTGTATCAAGTCGCCCACTGGCATTGATACATGGTCCCAGACGAAATCCAATTCTTCCAGACGTAATCTGTTCCGGTGAAAGTTCACACTGTGCAATCAATGCACGCATACCCGGATTTTTGGTTTTACGTATGTGTTTTAAACCTTCTTTTACAAGAATACGGTTTTCGCCTTTTAAAGACATGACATCTCCAATTGTAGCAAATCCTACATTTTCCAAAAATACTTCTGCTTCTTCTTGTGGAATACCATAAGCTTCATATAGTAAACAAATCACTTTCCATGCCACAGCAGCACCACAAAGCTCCTTAAATGGATATGGGCAATCTGCCTGATGTGGATTTACAATGGCATCTGCCACACTGGATTTATAGATACGCACGCCATCTATCTCCTCATACGGAACTGCATGATGGTCCGTGACTAAAACTGTCATACCAAGTTCTTTTGCGTATGCAATTTCTTCCAAAGCCGCAATGCCATTATCACAGGTTACAATCGTATCCACACCATCTGCTTTCGCTCTTTCAATGAGCTGGCGGTTTAAACCGTATCCATCATGAATACGGTCCGGTATCTGTGTGCTTACCTGTGCCCCACAACGTTTTAGCCCTGTTACCAAAACATAAGTCGCCATTACACCATCAATATCATAGTCGCCAATGACCTGAATGGATTTTTTTTCTGCTATTTTTTTCTGTAGAATCTGTATCATCTTCTTTGCATCTTTTAATAAACTTGGATGAAAAAAATCTTTTTTTTCTCCATTTAGATACAGACGGATGTCTTCGTCTTCTATCACATCGCGATTACGGATAATACGTGCCGTAACCGGATGGATATTGTATTTTTCTCCAATTGCTTGAAAATCTGCTCTTTTTGTTGTTAATAACCATTTTGCCATTTGTTATCTTTTCCCTCTATTTTCTATCCGATATAATTATTCAGTACCTGAATAATTACAATTCGATTTCTTTCTACATAAGCTCTGCAATTCGACTTACTGCTACATAGATATTTGAAATCTCATACCACGTATTATAATCCACTATCCCTGTAACTGGCAAGCCAAATACAGATTGAAATACTTCTACCGCCTCCCTTGTAGAAGGTCCATAGACTCCATCCGGACGAATGGTTGGAATGGCAGGATAACTCTTTGAAATTCTAGCTAACTGCTCCTGCATCTGACGAACTTTGTCCCCCGTTGCACCTAAGCCTAAATTATATCCCGGCCAGGAGGACGGAATCCCTGAAATACCTTCCGCTACATTTATAAACATATCACTGCCATAAAAATATCTCAGAATTTCAATCGCAGAGTA
>CAYVGA010000021.1:0-22989 GCA_964449855.1 uncultured Lachnobacterium sp. | reverse complement strand
CCATATCCTTTATTCGTTCTGGAACATTTGTAAAATCCAATATATCATGCAGATCATTCGGAAATTTCCAGGCTTCCTTTCCTGCATATAAAATAAATGTAACCAATGGATACAGTTTGCTGTCTTTTTTAAACCCATACAAATATTCCCCTGCTTCCAACGATTTTTCCTTTCGTACCTCTTTACGGATTTTCATTGCCTGCTTCTCATAATTTGAAACATCATAAAACATAGCCCGAAGCGGCAGACTGTAATCCTTTTCTTCTTGATTTTCAATTCCAACAATCACAAAATTCGTACCTAATGCAACCTTCCGTAATAAATCTCTGCTCTTCTCGTTAGCCGCAATATCTTCATCCTGTAAGTCCGTATCTTTTACAATTTGTTCACCATGACAACCAACCCCATTTATCAAATCAGCATAACGCCGGTTATCATAAAAATATTTTTTCCATCCTGTGTCTTTTCCCATAAGCCCCCTTCTGTAACTTATGTAGAAATTATCTGTAAATATTATACGAAAAAACCAAGTAACAGACAATACGTTACTAAAAATAATAATGTTTCTTTTCCTGTAACTATTCAGTACAGCTCAAAACACTTGCTGTTTTGAGCGTAAGAATGTGATTCAGGTGTGAGCAAACCCATCAGCGAAGCTGATTTCTCATGGGTTTGCGAATCGTAACTGTGAAGGTACTGAACAGTTACCTTTTCCTATTAAATTTTCTATTCTAAAATTGGAATATACCCTAGATTATAGGATGATTCTAATTTAGAAAATCCAAACAAATGTATTGTTTGAATGTTAAGATATTTGAAATACCCCGAGCATAATTCGTATGAATTTACAGATAAAGTCTACAAGCTTTGTCTGTTAATATATTCTGAATAATAACATATCTTCAAAAAATAAACAACCGTCTCTTTAACATTTTTATTTGTGAAAGAGACGGTCAGTTATTTTAAATCTGAAAGTACTCGCAAGCCAAATCCTGCTTTCCTCATCAAAACCTAGCCAATCTGCACTTCCTTTCTCCGAAATGCAAATCCATGCTTGCGAATCTGCCCTGCTCGAAATCCTTTCGCTATAAGAGCAGCCTCATATTGCTTTTTGTAATGATTCAGCACCTGAATAATTACTTTCGCTCAATTACTACAGCCGCCACATCCACCGTTGCAGCCTACCTGCACACTTGCTTCATACATCGTCGCAAGCGAACAAATCGCCTGTGCTGCCATGCCTTCTTCACGTCCGGTAAATCCCAAACGTTCTTCTGTGGTTGCTTTTACATTAATCTGGTCTTTTTCAATGCGGAGCACCTTTGCAATATTTTCTTCCATCTGGTCAATATATGGACGAAGTTTTGGTTTCTGTGCGATAATCGTTGCATCTACATTTTCAATCACATATCCTTTTTCCTCAATAAGATCACGCACATGTGCCATCAGTTTCATGCTGTCCGCACCTTTATAAGCCGGGTCGGTATCCGGAAAATGCTTTCCTATATCTCCCATCGCTGCAGCACCCAGAAGTGCATCCATAATTGCATGTACCAATACATCTGCATCGGAATGCCCTAAAAGTCCCAATGTATGTGGTACTTCTACGCCACCCAAAATCAATTTTCTATCTTCTACTAATTTATGAACATCATATCCTAATCCTACACGCATGTTTTTTACTCCTGCCTTTTCAAATTAAATCATAAATTTTATTCATGCATCAACAACTGTATAAACTGTTCTACTTCTTCCCAAGCCTTTTTCGCATCCGGCAGTATCATCCCTGCCATTTGGAATACATGGAACATATCATCATAAATACTGAGACGCACATCTACACCTGCACTATCTGCCATGCTGGCCGCCGTAACGGAATCACTGAGCAGCATTTCGGTAGAACCCACTTGAATCAACATCGGTGGAAACTGGCGGAAATTTCCATAAATTGGAGATATGTAAGGGTCTTTCTTATCATGCTCTCCAGCATAATCATTGATATAAATCATGCTTTCCTTTGTGTTACCAAAAAGCGGATCCAACTCATAGTTTAATGTATAGGATTCACCGCTGGCTGTCACATCTGTCCAAGGCGACATAGCTACAATACCGCATGGCATCGGCATGTCATGGTCACGCAGATACATGGTAAGTGCCATTGCAAGTCCGCCGCCTGCGGAATCCCCTGCCAAAATAATCTGTTCTCCTTTAAAACCTCTGTCTAAAAGCCACTCATAACTATCCAATGCATCTTCTAACGCTGCCGGATATGGATCTTCGGGAGCTACACGATAATCCGGATTGAGCACGGAAATACCGTCTCCTGCATCACAGTAATAAGTCGCCATTGTATAATAACTATTTTTTATTTTGGACACATATCCACCACCGTGAAGCTGTAAAATCACTTTATCAAATCTTGGATTTTCCGCTTTTGTCAAAAGCTTCATAGAAAAGTTCTTCAAATCAAAATGCGTCATATGATAACCATCCGGAGTCTTCCACTCCGGTTCTACATTTACGACTTTTTTGCGAATTTCTCCGGATTTAACCAATTTACCAATTTCAAAATCATTGGTAAACGTATAAATCAAATCTGCAAGAAATCTCCCTGTAGGTGTACTTTCTTCTTCTACAAATCCTGCAAAATCTTCAATTTCTTCAATTTTCTCCACATCTGTTTCTCCGGTTTTGTTGGCACTTTCCATAATCTGTGCCAGATTCTGTAAAACGGATTCCTGTTTTTTCTTAGATTCTTTTCGATGCTCTCTCTTTTCTTCTCGTTCTTCTTTCCAAGTTTTCTTCTTATTTTCCATTTTATTTTCCCTTAATTACCAATGGAATCGACGTTTCAATTCCTCTCTGGCTTTTCTATCACCAATAATCACTGTACCTACAAACATAAGTACCGTAAACACCTGTACTCCCATTGCATAATGTGGAAACGTGATAATACCTGTCAGCATCAAAATCAACATCACACCACAAGCTACCAATGCGGTCAACTGATCAATGATATAGCTTTGCCAATTTCGCCTATTGACAAACAGCATCAAAATAATCAATGCAACATCCCACAGGAATATTGCCGTCGGCATTGCAAAATTTACAGCCCATCCATGATATCCTGTCAAAACATCTGCTTCGATGAGAAATGCCAAGCCTATGATAATCGTCCATATCAGCTTCGCCATATAAGAAGATTTTCCAAGTATCGTCAGGCGAAGAAGTACATTCGCATAAATAATCACAAGCGATACTGTAAAGCTCCATAAAAATTCCGGATCGGTCGTATAATCAATAATAAATAATACAATCCAAAGTGCAATTGATGCAAACAAAACAACATTTTCCAAAAACTGGTATTTTCTTGTTTTAATACGGGCATTTGGATACAAATCTTCTTTTTCATTTCCGTCCCACTCTAACACATGATTGCAAAGCGGGCATGTGTCGGTTTTATCAAGGATATCTACCTTGCATATTTTACATTTACTCATAATACACCCCATTTGTTTCAATCTGAACCGTTATACCATCCTCTGCAATCTTGCGGAAAAACTCTCTCTGCACGGATGTATCAGAAAAGATGGAACTAAACGTAAACACCAATGTATCTTTATAAGAATTGATTGTCCCTTTCAAATACTGCCCTTTTGACATTGCAATAAAAGAACGGAACATCTTTACGTATGGTTCATATATCGGATCAATCTGTACAAGTCCTACATTTGTAATGGTTGTTGTATGTGCAATTGCAGATTTATTGTAGACTACTCGCATAACAAGATTCTTTAACGTCAATGGTACCATACGCAGCAATTTATTGTTTCGATTTGAAACACCGATGGAAAACAATTCTTCCAAATTGTCCTTTTGAATCTGACTCCTTAAACTCTTCTGCACCTGTTCCAATATCTGTTCAAATGTATAAGAATCTTCGGTTGGCCAAAATTCCGCTGCCACCATCGTGAAAAAGTTCTTGGTTGTATTTGAATTAAAATATGGTCTTAAATTTACCGGTACTGCGATACGAATCGGCAGCTTGGATGGTTCCATATGTAAACACTGCACATAGGTTGCCCAAGCAAAAACAGCTACCAGATACTCATTTATCGATACGCCAAGTCTCTTTGTAACCACTTTTAATTCCGGAATATTGATTAATCCATGCATCACTCCAAACTCACCTTTATCCAATTTCTTTAATTTGATAAGATATGCACGGTCTTTTGTATAATCACGTTTCTTGGTTTTCTTTTTGTAATTTTTCTCAAAACTATCATCCAAATTTAAGGAAGTGACATGACTTAATTTATCTTCTACTTTTTCTTTCAATTCCGGATGTGCTAAACGTAAATACTGGTATGTCAGTTCTCTTATAAAATTCATACCACCCATACCATCAGTCAACACATGAAATACCTCTAAATTAATACGTTTCTTATAATAAGACACGCTAAAAAGATAGCTGTTGTTCTTATTCGGCTGAATATAGCGACAAGGGAATAATTCCTCTTCCGTTACTTTTGGTGCAGGTTTATTATTTTCTTCGAAATAATACCAAAACACACCCATACGAAGACGTACATTAAACACATTGAATTTCGGCAGTATCGTGTTTAATGCTTCCTGTAAAAGCTCTGGCTGAATCTCTTCATGCAATTCCACGCTGATACGGAACGTATTTGTCATACCCTCCCCTGCAATTACCGGAAAAATCAAAGCTGTATTATCCAACTTATCCCAGCGAAGCTGACGACGGCTGTTTTCTCTAATCTGCTTTTTTCGTTCCACTTTTTCTTTTAATTTTTCTTCTTTTCCCATTTCCCAATTTACATTCTTTTCTTCTTTTCCCATAAACAAAACTCTATCCGTTCTCTAAATTTTATCGTAATTATTCAGTACTTTGATAATTACCTTTAATCTAACCTCCCATATACTTCCATTGGTACATAGGCTTTGATGGCAATCCCTTCTGCCACATACTCCTCGGAAATCAACTCTCCCTGTTTTCGAATGAGCTGTATGATACCTGCATTATTATAAGAAATCACACGTTCGATATAAATTTTATCCTCGCGAAGCATTTCTTCTAATACTGCTTTTACCTCCTCTAATCCCTCGTTTTTCGCCGCAGAAATCGCAAGCACCTTGTCTGCACGAAAATCCTGCATTGGCTCATCGTCGGTGCGCAAATCCTGCTTGTTAAACAAGGTCACGATTTTTTTATCTTTGACTCCAAGATTATCCAATGTCTCATACACCACATAAATCTGCTTGTCTCTCTGTGGATTAGACGCATCTACCACATGAAAAATGATATCTGCATATTTGGCTTCTTCCAACGTACTCTTAAACGCTTCAATCAAATGATGCGGCAGTTTTCGAATAAATCCTACGGTATCCGTTAACAAAACTTCCTGACGATTGGTCAGTTCTAAGACTCTTGTTGTCGGATCCAAAGTCGCAAACAGTTTGTCCTCTTCTAAAACTTCTGCATCAGTCATATGATTTAACAAGGTAGATTTGCCTGCATTCGTATAACCCACGATAGCTACCACAGGTACATTTTGTTTCTCACGCTTGGCTCTGGTAATATCACGGTGTTTTACAACTTCTGCCAATTCACGGCGAAGCTGCGCAATACGATCATTAATCAAACGTCGATCCATTTCCAATTTCTTTTCCCCTGGTCCACGTGTACCAATACCGCCGCCAAGACGGGACATCGAACGTCCAAGACCTGTTAACCTGCTCAAACGGTATTTTAACTGTGCCAGCTCAACCTGAATTTTTCCTTCGTTGGTCGATGCTCTGGCTGCAAAAATATCCAAAATAATCAAGGTTCTATCCATTACCTTGGTATCCAAAAGCTGCTCTAAATTTTTAAGCTGTGCAGGAGAAAGTTCATCGTCACAGACAATACCGGTTGCTCCTGTTTCTTCCAGAAGCTCTGCAATTTCAGTAACTTTTCCGGTTCCCACATAAGTTCCCGGATGAATCTTTTCTCGCTTCTGAATCAGCGTCCCTACTACAACTGCACCTGCCGTTTTTACCAAATCCGCGAGTTCTACCAGAGAATCCTCTGCGTCATCCCCATCCTGCTCACTCACACCTACAAGAATTACTTTCTCTTCAATGTCTTTTATTTCAAATGTTTCCGACATAAAATTTCCTTCCTATATCAAATATAGTTATCAAATATAGTTACCAAATAATTACCTTGTCTCTAAAAAGGTAAATTCCCGTTTCGCCTCTTCATCATCCGGATAGCTCTCCATATACTCTGCCATCGTTTCTTTGGCTGCTATAAAATCACCACTCTGTTCATATGCAATCACCAATGTTTTCATTAAAATCTGTTTGTTTGGCACTTTTTCAAGCTTCAACGCCATATTCAAACATTCAATTGCCAAATCATAATTCTCTTTTTCTATTTGGTCATTTGCAATACGGAACAAATGATCCGAATCTGCCTTGCCGCTTTTCATATAAGCTGCCATATGTTCTTCCGAAGCTTCTGTGTCACCCATAACCGAATAAATTTCTGCCAAATAATAATAAGCTGTCAGCTCTTTTCCTTCCACGGCTTCTTTTAATAAAGAAATGGCAGTTGTCTCTTCGCCCAAGAGAAAATTGATGCGTCCTTTCTGCATCTTATCATAAGCCTTGTTTCCAGTAAGTTCCAAAGCCTGATTCAAATAAGCCTGTGCTTCCTGCTCTTTTCCATGGGCAATCAAGGCTTCATACACTCCAATATACAACTCATAGTCCTTTTTCTCCTGTTCAATCGCGGCTGCATAATCTTCTAACGCATGTTCCTCATCATTCTGACTATAGTATAAGTTTCCACGCAGAAAATATGCTTTTGCATTCTGATTGAATGCAATGATTGCAGAATATGTATCGATTGCCCCCTGTACATCTCCTAAACGGTAAAGTGTTTCTGCCTTATAAAAACAAATATCCATTTCTGTTTCACTTACTTTTCCGAGGGATAAATCCAAAGCACTCTGCAAAGCCTCTAATGCTTCTTCATAATCTCCATTTTCCAAAAGATGAATACCTTCCTGGCGATACTTCATCTGATTTTCTTCTCTGTCGGTACATCCCATACATAAAACAGCCGCCAAAACTAATACACATATATAACTGCTTCTTCTCAAACGCTTTTCATCTCTTCTCATTTTTACACACGACTCCCAAAATATATTATATTGGTAATTATTCAGTACCTTCATAATTACGATTCGCAAATCCATGAGAAACCAGCTTCCCTTATGGGTTTGCTCACTCCTGAATCATGTTCTTACGCTCAAAACAGCAAGTGTTTTGAGCTGTCATGAACAGTTACATTTATCATACCATAATCATTCTAACTTGTGAATAAAAAAGCGAGAACGAATTACTCAAACATTTATTGCTCTGCCATTTTCTGTGCCAGCTCCTCTAAATATTCCCAACGCTCCATTTTTTCCATTAGAAGTGTTTCCTGTTCCTCTTTCTGCTGTGATAAGGCATTGAGCTTTCCATAATTGCTGGAATTCTTTAGTATCTCTGCATCCAAAGCCTCTATTTCAGCTTCTAATTTTTCGATATCTGATTCAATCGTTTCGTATTCTTTCTGTTCCTTATAAGTAAATTTCAGTTTCTTCTGATGTTTCCATGTCTCACGGGAATCCTGCTGCGGCTTTGCAGATATTTCATCGCTCATAGACATGTGACTTCCTTTTGCACCTACAGAAGAAACTCCTATAGAAGAACTGTTATTCATTTCCTGTGGGCGTTTGTTCATGTAGTCTGTATAACCACCTTCGTATTGGGTAATTTTTCCATCTCCCTCAAACGCAAAAATACGTTTTGCAATACGATCCAGAAAATAACGGTCATGGGATACAGTAACCACAATGCCGTCATAATTATCCAGATAATCCTCTAAGATAGCTAAAGTTTCTGTATCCAAATCATTGGTTGGCTCGTCTAGAATCATAACATTTGGTGCTTCCATTAAGACACGAAGCAGATTCAGGCGACGTCTCTCTCCACCGGAAAGTTTGCCGATCGGACTGTACTGCTGTTCCGGTGGAAATAAAAATCGCTCCAACATGGATGACGCAGATACCAAACCATCCTCTGTACGAACATATTCCGCAATATCTTTGATGTAATCAATCACCCTTTGATTTGGATTCATATATGCCGTTTCCATGACATATTTATCTTCATTCGAAAGCTTTGCTGGCAAAATATTTTTGTCTGTCGTTAAGCAGATTTCCTGACAATAGTATCCAATCTTTACCGTCTGACCTACTTCAATCGAACCTGTATCCGGCTCTAAAAATCCTGCAATCATCTTCATAAGCGTTGTTTTTCCACAACCATTTTTCCCCACAAAACCGATTCTGTCTCCTTTTAAAAGAATATAGGTAAAGTCTTTTACACAAACAATATCACCAAATGCCTTAGACACATTCTGAATCTCAATCGTACTGCGTCCCAAACGGGTAGAAAGCGAACTCATTTCCAGCTTCTGTACTTCCTTGATTCCCTCCTGATCACGAAGTGCTTCATAACGTTGGATATGTGCTTTCTGCTTGGTCGAACGTGCTCTGGCACCACGCTGCATCCACTCAATCTCTTTTCTCAATATAGATTGGCGTTTTCGCTCGCTGGCACGGGCATATTCTTCACGTTGTGCCTTTAATGCCAAAAATCCGGAATAATTCGTGTCATAGCTATAAATACTTCCTCTATCAACCTCCACGATACGGTTACATACACTATCTAAAAAATATCTGTCATGCGTTACCATCAAGAGGGCTCCACGCCAATTCTGCAAAAAGTTCTCCAGCCACTCTACCATATCATAGTCCAAGTGGTTAGTCGGCTCGTCCATAATCAATACATCACACGGCTTTAATACCGCCGCTGCCAATGCCAAACGTTTCTTCTGCCCGCCGGATAACTCTCCACACAACTGTGAAAAATCATAAATCCCCAATTTTAACAACAGGGATTTGGCTTCGCTTTCCAAACTCCAGCGATGTCCTTCATCCATATCTGTTGTAATAATCTTTTCCATGACATTTTCTAATACTGTTTTTGCCGTATCAAACTCCGGATTCTGTGGCAAAAAATTCACCACAACATGATTGGCACGAATCACGGTTCCTTCATCCGGTTCTTCAAGTCCTGCCACAATCTTTAATAGTGTTGACTTTCCTGTACCATTAATTCCAACGATACCTATTTTTTCTCTCTCCTGTACATAAAAGGAAGCTTTTGAAAAAAGCTCCCTCTCCGTATATACCTTTGTGATATTTTCTACATTAATAATATTCATCTAACTTTTTTATCTCTACTTCCTGTTGTTTTTTTGCCTTTGTAATTTCTTCGTTAAGCTGCAGCATTTTCAAATCCAACTGCGATACAATCTGTGCACAGTCGCGAAGCTCCTGACTGATATATTTTGGAGCATGTCCTTCAAATTTGTAATAAATCTTATGTTCCAAGCTTGCCCAAAAGTCCATTGCAATCGTACGAATCTGAATCTCAACCTTTGTATCAATTACATTTTCCCCTAGAAAAATAGGAACAGATACCAGCATATGAAAACTCTTATATCCGCTAGGTTTTGGATTGCGGATATAGTCTTTGACATAGATAACGGTCAAATCATGCTGCTTGCCAATCATCTCCGCGATATGATAAATATCGGACGTAAATGAACAAACAATACGTACCCCTGCAATATCATTGATATTGTCAATCATATTGTCAACATTGATTTCTAATCCGTGCCTCTTCAATTTCTTCACGATACTTTCCGGTGCTTTGATTCTGGATTTTATATATTCGATAGGACTATACTTATGCACATGCACAAATTCATCGTTCAAAATCTCCAGCTTCGTCGTCACTTCTTTCAACGCTGAATTATATAAAAACATCAAGCTCTCCCAGCTGTCAATTCCTTCATTAAATATGGATAAATGATCCATGAAAACCTCCCCCATTTTTGATTCCCGTGTTCACTTTTCATATCACAAACAAAGTTTGTGACTGTACTTTGCTATTCGTAACAATTCAGCCTACGGCTGACTGTTACTGCCATTCATTGTATAATGGCCATGTCTCTCAAGTACATTTAGAATTATATCACACTTCTATTATTTTGTGTTTGATTTCACAATTAATTCATAAATATTTAATTAAGAAATAGAGTAAACAGTAACAAAATAGGACCCGGCAAAATGCCAAGTCCTATTTCTAAATAGAAAAATCTTTTATTTTTTATTTCACTTTCTTTTTCGCAACAACTGCAAGAACTGCTGCTGCAATTACCACAAGAATAACAATTACAATCACAAATCCGTTTCCACCATCTGCAGGCTCTTTCGTACCTGTATTATTGGTATTCACATCTGTGTCTGCTGGTTCTTCTGTTTCCGGTTCTGTTACAACGGAATCAGCTGTGCGTTCTGTGCCAAGTACGATGACATAATCAGATGCGTGTGTAAATACAAGACTTACATCACCATTTGCGTCTACCTGAGCAGCATTTACGAATTCAAGAGCACCATTATTATAGTAATATAAGTTACCATATTGTCCTGCGTGTTCCTTACCTACATTCAGTTTGAGAGATGCTTCAAATCCAAATTCACCATTATGCTGTAAAGTAATCTGAACAGTTTCATCTCCATTTGCAACTTCGTTTACAACGTCTGCTGCAATAGCTTTGCTATCCAAAAGAACTTCTAAATTGATATCCTTTAATCCGGATGCTGTTACGTTCTGGCCATTGATAACCCAGCTATAGTCACCCATATCAAGTACGACATCTACATCTTTTCCGCTTATTGCTTGTAAGATTTTTACAGGTACAACGGTTGCAATTGTTCCGTCAGAATTCTTCATTTCAATTACCAATTCTGTACCGGCTTCTGCATCTTTGATTTCCTGAATCGCGTTGTTTACGATCATAGTATCCAGCTCTACGCCTGATGCAGCAGATGTATCTTCATCTTCGGAACCACCTTCATTGCTTTCGTTGTCTGCATCACCGGAACCACTTGGGGTCTGTGGTTTAGATGGTGTTTCGGAACTACCCGGTGTTTCTGAGTCATCCGGAGTTTCGGAATCGCCCGGTTTCTGACTATCATCTGGTGTTTCAGAGCTGCCTGGTTTCTGTGTATCGCCCGGTGTTTCAGAGCTGTCTGGTTTCTGTGTATCATCCGGGGTTTCAGAGCTGCCTGGTTTCTGTGTATCATCCGGTGTTTCAGGGCTGTCTGGTTTCTGTGTATCGTCCGGGGTTTCGGAATCGCCCGGCTGCTGTGGTGTTCCTGTTGCAGGAATTTCTTCCTCTTTTGTTGCACTACATACAGAGCAGGTATATACCTTTTTACCGGCTTCTGTTGCTGTAGCTTCTTTCGTAACTACACCTTCGTTCCATTTGTGTGCTTCTAAATTTTCTGCTTTACATTTGGAACAAGTCTGTGCATGGTTTGCAGCATCTTTGTTTGTCCATGCACCAAATGTATGGTCACATTTTAATTCGACAATTCCTTCTGCTGTATATGTACCAATTACTTCTGTATCATTTTTTACAGTTACGGTACAGCTTACTTTTGTTTTATCAAATAAAACATTTTCATTTACAGTAAATGCTAATTTGAAAATCTGTCCATTTACATCTACTGCTTCTTTGACGCCCCAAACACCTTTGTTCTTTATGGTGTCAAATCCTTTTACAGTACTTTCTTTTAACCATCCGGAATTTTCTGCATCCAACTTGAGAATTGCTGAATCATAATTTACGGAAACTGCCAAAGTATCCGCTTTTTTACATCCGGATAATGCTACTGTTAATTCAAATGCTTCTGAAGCGGTATCATATACCACTGCATCAGATACTGTTGCTTTCGCTTCATCTGCCCAAGCCACATCTGTTGCTGACAGACACATAAATATTGTTAATAACAATGCAAATATTTTCTTCACAGTAGTTAACTTTCCTTTCTTCTTATTTCCTGTGTAAGAGAAGCCGGTATTTCACAGAATCTCTTACACAGGATGAAATACATCGGTAACATGCAACTGTTTCATACATTCACAGTTACAATAAAGTTACGTTTGATATGCTGTCAATTACTCAGCCAAATCCTCAGCAGTGAATGTAATCGCATAATCAAAATCTGAATCACTGCTCAATGGTACGAATGCAAAACGAAGTTCATATCCGGTTGTATCCGTACAGCCTGCTGCTTCCAATGCTGCGATGGCAGCTTCTTTTGCCGCCTGCTGATTGAAGGTAATTGCAGTAATACCATTTACGTCTCTTGTTAACTCTGTAAATTCGATACCGTTTAATACAATATCATATTCTTCTCCAAGAATTACACTTAAGTTATAAACAAACTGAACTTCGCTACGGTTCCAGTAACCAACTACAAAGTCTGTATCTTCACCATAAGCTTCTGTCAAGTCTTCTACTACGATTGTGCCATCTGCACCATTTGTGTTCTGAAGTCCACAATAGTAGCAGGTGTACATACCGATTTCGTCATCATACAACCACCAATGTTCATTTGGGCTTGTTTCATATGTTTGGTCATAATCCAATTCGCCGCAAAGAATACATGCATGGTAATGATGTACTTCACCAAACTGTGAACATGTACTTTCTTTTATAGTGTCATATTCACAATCATATACCGGATGACAATCTTCTTCATAAGTTTCATCATTGCCATAACTGTCGGTGTAGTGACAGGTTCTTGTACAATCAAAGTTGTCAAAATCGTATGTATAATCGTAATTGTGCCAGTATTCTTCACCATCTGCATAAGTCACTGCATAGTAGTCTTTTACTGGGAAACTATAGTCGCTATACATTACATATTCACGGATTTCACTACGGAATTTGTTTTCACCATTATCCAATTTGTTTACACATGTGTCTTCATAGTATAACGTATAACCTGTGTTACTATATTCAGAACTATATGTATGTGTACTTCCACACTGACTACAGGTCTCGATAGTAGTTGTTCTGTTACCTTCAGTTACTGTCTCTGCTGCATAATCATGGTATGCACGTGTACTTCCCTCAAACTTGATTTCTTCCTGACAAGATACAAAGTTACCTTCACTATCATATTCACAGCCAAGCTGCCATACTTCATAACGAGTCATTGCACAGTTTTCTTTGTCCCATTCATAGTAATAGCATCTTCTTGCCGCAAAACTACACTGTGGGTCCGTTACTGCACAGGTATACTTGTATCCATATACATCCGGATAGAACCAGCCTTGTGTTGTTTCCTGTCCGTCATAAGATTCACCGAGCCATGCCAAATCGTAACCCCAGTCTGTATCCAAATCACATTCCATATCTTCGAACGAGAAGCTATTATAGTAATCACATGGACATGCTTGATGCACCAAATAACCACCACATACAGAACCAAATTCGCTGAGATCGTAACGAGCTAATTCTACTTCATAATGCCAGTAATAGGTATTTGAGTATGAATAATCGCAATGCTTACAGTTATATGTTACTTCTACACCATCATTACAATCCACAGCACCATCTAACAATTCTGCAGTTGCTTCTGTATCATGATATTCTTCCGTAACAACATATGTAAACTGATCTACTGCTGTAGTACCTACTGCAATGGTTACGGTATTGGTAATAGTTCTTGTACAATCTTCTGTATTCAGGGTTGTTACTTTATCCTGTTTGAAAATAAGACCACATTCTCTACATGTTCTCTGTTCTACATTATGTACGATACCGGCTTCATCCGTAAAGGCATTTGATGTATATGCAATATCACAATATCCATACAGATAACTTGATAAATCATGTCTTTCACCACAAGCACATGCACTGTATCGAATAGCAGCACCTTCGCAGGCACCATATTCTGCTAAATCATATTCTTCCACCAAATAGATATTATGCCATGAACCAGATGTTGTAAGTGCCTTACCACAGTCTTTACAAGTACCTGTACCTGTATAACCGCCTTCACAGCCTGCTTCTTCATCATTAAATACAAATTCATACTCACCTGTATGATGTTCACCGTAATGGCTGTTGGTATACTCCAAAATCACCTCACCATCTTTGGTGTAAATGTAATTATAGTCATATCTGGTATTACATTCATCTACCTCTATAACCTCATCCGTCTCTTCCTGTACTACACCACAGTCTTCACATACATATGTTTCTGTATCGTAATCATAGTCAAAATAACAATCGGTGTACAGATAATAGTTATCGTACTTACCACATGGACATTTCTCATGTCTTAATGTACCTTCACAGAATCCGAGTGCTCCTGCATCAATTGAATCCACAGTCCATGTAGAATGGTAATTTCTTAAATAGTTTTCCTCATAAGAGTAATCACAATCTTTACACTTAGAAATTAAATAGTAACCATCTTCACAGCTTTCACCCAGCATATTGAAGTCGTAATAGCTATTATGATTTGTGGTCCAATAAGAATCATCAAATTCAAATATAACTTTTTCGTCTTCATCCAGATATGCATAGTGTCTGTTGACCTGCTGTCTGCAGTTTTCATCTTTCTCTCCATAGATTTCTGTGGATTTTCTAATTAAATCACAGTAATCACATACATAGGTTGTCGTACCGGTTTCTTCATCATAACTGTCATAAGACCAGCTACAACTCATATAATTATTGTATCCGTCCGCTTCCCCACATGGACATGCATATACTTCCATATAACCGCCACAGTAACCTGCTTCGCCAAAATCAAAGCTATCTGTTACATATCCATTGTGATATACACTATAGCTTTCATAAGTTGCATCACAGTTTTTACAATCACCATAAATGGTGTATCCGTCTGCACAACTGTCACCATACAATTTGAAGGTGTAAGTATAGTCATGACTTTCACCCATAGATGTGTATTCATATGTAAATGCAACTTCACCTTCCGGTGTATAGTATACATAGGTGTAATCATATGCATCATGACAAACATCTACTTCTCGTTCGTTATAACCATATACATAAGAACCGCCACAGGTTACACATGTATAATGATTCATCTGTGTCTCTTCATCATAATAGTCATAACTAAAGTAACAGTTCGAATACCAGCGAGCATAATGATCATATTCACCACATGCACACCGATTGCGGACCACATCGCCGCCACAGAATCCATAATCTTCCAAATTAACGCGTTCTACTACATAGGTATAATGATTTCCTTCACTTGGTTTGCTATACCGTGTACTAGAATAATCACAATTCTGACAAATTTCAGTTACTTCAAAACCATCTGAACATACTGCACCTTCTGCAATATTAAAGCTGTATACAGAGTTATGGTTTGAATATGTTTCTGTCCTTTCAAAACTATATACTTCTTTCAAATCTGCATCATAGAAAGCATAGGTTACCAGATAATTTTCATAGCAGCCTTCTTCACTTACAAATTCACTTACATAAGAATAGTAAGACCCACAATCCTGACACTGATACCATGTTGTACCATCATCCATATTGTCATACCATTCAAAATCACAAGCATTCCAGGTCCAGTTGTATCCAGCCTCTTCACCACATGGACAAGCGTATTTTCTAATATTTCCGCCACAGAATCCATACTCTGCAAAATCTACATCTTCTACTTCATATGTATAATGTTCGCCTTCGTACGGCTGTTCGTACCAAAAACTTTCTACACCACATTTTTCACATACAGCAAATACGGTATAGCCATCTGAACATACATCACCATCCAGCTCATATATATAAGCAAAGTCATGATTTTCTACATTTCTGGTTACTTCTACAACTAATACCGTTTCGACATCATTGAAATAAGTTCTTCTGGATGTTTCAACTACCATACAGCCTTCTAATTCGGTTTCGGTATAGTTATCGCTTCTAAACATTCCACATTCAAAACATTTCTGAATATCCGTATCTGTTGTTTCATCATAGTAATAATGCTGCCAGTTACATTCACTGTCTTCCCAGTATTCATAGTATTCACCACATGCACAGCCATATACTTCTACTGTGCCGCCACACATACCATACTCTTCTAAGTCATGGCTTTCGAACAACATATCTCTATGCCAGTAGATATAGTCTTCATATACCTCACCACAGTCCTGACATTCATAAGTAATAACCACACCGTCTTCACAGGAAGTACCTTCCAATACATAATCTACTGCAATGCTGTTGTGGTCATCCACCATACCGGTATTATGTACGGTATAAATTTCTTTACCATCTTTGGAGTATACATAAGTTCTGTCTACTTCCATGATACATGGATTTTCGGTGTAATTGAAGCATACTTCTTCTTCTACTGTCAGACCACAGTAATCACAAACACCGGTATCCACATACATCCATCCATTGTCTGTTTCGAATTCATCATAACCATACCAGCTAAAGTCACAGTCATAATCAATGTTAGACCATGATTCTTCTCCACATGGACAGTAATACATATACATTTCGTCTATACATAATTCGTATTCGGATACATCCACAGATTTCCAGAATATATCATGCTCACCTTCTAATGCCGCATCATGATGAGAACGTTCCATACCACACTTTGTACATGTTACATATACTGTATAGCCATCCGAACAAGTTCCACCATCTACATCCAGATCAAATGTATATTCATATGCATGATCTACTACATCACAAGAATCCTCATATCGAAGTACTTCTACACCATCTTTGTAGCAGATATATAAATCTTCATAATGTCCTTCACAGTTGCCCAGATCTTTTACGCCCCAGGTGTTTACAATCTTGATACCACAATCCGGACATGCAGAAACATATTTTCCTTCGCCACATTCTTCTGGAATTGCTACGAAATCACAATCTGTATTCAAGATAAATGATTTTGTATCTCCACAATCACAAGATGTATTGATTAATGTTCCGCCACAGAATCCATAATCTGCTAAATCAAGGGTTTCCGTATAAATAATCGGTGGATGTTCAATATCTTCCGCTTCGATACCCTGGAAGTCAAATACTACTGTATCCTCTGCATTACAGATTGTCATATCCATATACAATGTACCTGCACAATTGTCATCTACTTCCCAATTTTCATCGATTACTACAGATGCACCACATTCTGTACAGTTCATTTCCAAATGATAGGTTACATATCCCTGTTCATCCACAGATGACGTATAGTCATATTCCATATCACAGCCTAAATCATAGCCATAGAAATAAGCAACTTCTCCACAATCACATGTTTCATATGCGACGATTCCTGCGCACATACCGTTTTCTGTGCCTAATTCTACTTCATATACAGTAAATTCATCATGTGCACAGGTATTGGCTTTGTATTCACAGCGTGTACATACACCATCTACGAATTCATGTCCAAGTGCTGCAACTGCTTCTGTTTTCTTATATCCACATTCACAGGATGAAACCTTTGTACCTTCTTCTGTACAGGTAGGTTCATTGTCTACTACAGCATCACTCATTGCATGGTCAGAAATGTCTACCTTTTCCTTACATACGGTACATTCATGATAATGTTTCACTGCATCATATTTCCATTCAGTAGAAATAGAATGCTCTAATTTTGGTAATTCTATTTCGTAGAAATTAGAATATGTTTCACCATTGTATACTACTTTTGCAGTATAAGTGATGCTTCCTGCTGCTTTACAAGTTGCTTTGATTTCTTTTGAAGTAATCACTGCATCCTTTGTCACAACACTGTCACAGCCTTCCGTTGTACAGGTTAAAGTAAGCACTGCTGAAATATTTTCTTTATCCCATGTCCATGTTGCTTCATATGTATGTCCGGTTGCTGCTGTTTCATCTTCGATTTCTTCGTAATCGCAGTCCTTACATGCATGCACAGTATATCCCTTGGTTTCACAGGTTGCATCTACTACTGTTGTTGCCAGAT
Organism: uncultured Lachnobacterium sp.; assembly: GCA_964449855.1. Taxonomy (GTDB): domain Bacteria; phylum Bacillota; class Clostridia; order Lachnospirales; family Lachnospiraceae; genus Roseburia. Next base: position 5,005 of record CAYVGA010000021.1, on the reverse strand, counting down.
CATGTGCTAACTGAGCGATGACCTTTTCTTTGGTTTCTCCACAATTTGCACATTCGGATTTTTCATAACCAGGTGCTGAACAAGATGTTTCTTTAGTTTCAGAAACTTCCCAATCATGTCCAAGTGCCGGAATTGTAGTTGTTCTCTTGTATTTGCAGCCTTCACGTTCACAAGTTTCTTTCTTAGAACCTGCTTTTGTACATGTTGCTGCAGTTTCATCCACTACAAGCTCATGTCCAAGTGCGTCCACGATTGTATCTTCCCATGTTGCTCCACAACGTACACATACATGTAATGTGTATCCATCTTCTTCACAAGTAGGAGCTATCACACGAGCTGTTTCGCTGTGTCCGTATTTTTCACATCTCTGTGCCGGTGTCAAACGTGTAACTGTATAATATGAGAAATGGTCTGTTGTAAATGTTACAAAACCATTGCTGTAAGTACCTTTCTGAGATGTTACGGTACCATCTTCTGCGATAAACCAAACGTCGATTAAATCTGCATCTTCGCCTTCACCTAATGTGTATGGAAGTGAGATTGTAATCTCTCCGCTAAATTCAGAAACCTTTTCTCCATCTGCAGTAATACTGAAATCATATACCGGATTATTGCCAATCTGAGAAGCAATTTCATCAGAAATATTTAAATCTTTTTTATCTGCTTCACCGGCAGCGATTTCTACATCACCTGTTAAATCACCTAATGTTTCTTTATCAAGTTTGATGGAAGTATTGTTTACTTCTACTTCTCCAACTTCAGCTAAAACATCGCTGGAAACGGTGGTTTCTTTTTCAGCTTTTGCATTGATGGTTGTCTTCTCTGCATCACAGTTTGCATTTTCACAATGGTATGTTGTGATACCATCTGCTGTTTCGCCGTCATCCCATGTGTGTGCGTTATCATTTGCTGGGATTTCTACTTTATATACGTCATTACATACAGAACATTTGTATTCCGTATAACCGGCAGTGGTACACTGTGGTTCTACGGTTCCTACAACTTCGTATTCATGTCGTACTGCAACTTTGTCTGCGTCTAACTGTACTGCAATTTCGTTTTCACATGTTGTACATTCATAAACCGGATTGTATTTACAGGTTTCCCCTTCTACAAGCACCCAGCTTACTACTTCTGTACCCAGTTTATGGCCTGCTGCTTTGCCAACTTCGTTTGTGTAAGTGTCACCACAAACGCTGCATGTGTAAGTTTCAGTAGCAGCATCTGTACATGTTGCTGCTGTTCCTTTTGTCAATTCATACGTATGTGCTTCTGCTTTTTCCACATAATCACAAACAGTACATGTACGATCTGCACAAGCATTTGTATCTTCTGCAAATACATGACCGATGGCAACAGTATCCACTACTTTCGAAGCGGTATCTGTTTCACCCATGAATTCAACTTTGGCGGTGTAAGTCACTCTTCCTGCTTCAATACAGGTAGGATCTTTTACATCTTTTTCTACAGTTGCATATCGAACCGGTGTTGTTTCAGACTTGCCACAGGCACAATGATATGTCGCTGTAGCAGTTACTTCACCTGCATCCGTTTTGCCCCAGGTCCAGACTGGTTCATTATATGCATGCACTGTAGTTGCAAATTCGCTATCGCCTACTTTGTCCAGCAGGTAATATGCGTCTTTTACACTTATCATATTTGCTTCATCCTGATCCAGATTACCATCCTGTACGATTGGATAATCTTCCGGATAAATGGAATGATACAAAAGATAAAGTGCATCGTCTTCTGAGACTTCTCCGTCTGAGTTCACATCGCCCTGAATATAACATACGCTGCCTTTTACCAGAGGTGTTTCCTCAGCAAATACGGAAATACCCAGTGTCATACAGATTAATGCGGATAACGCAGCAAACACACTAATCTTTTTGACAATTTTTCCTTTTTTTGCCTTCATAATGTTCTCCTTTCATTATTTTTTTGTAACGATGCAGTGCCAAAAAGTTCCGGAAATATAGCCTGCATCGTTTGGGCATAAAAATCCACTTTCATTTATATATTTTACACCTTGATTTTCGGGGATTCAACTTAAACTGTGAAAAAAAAAAAAAAAACGGCACACTTTTTTGTAGTTTTCCACAAAAATGAAATAGTATTTTCATACAAAGCTACTATTTGATAACTCTATCTATATATTCGGCGATAAAAAACTTCGCCTCATATATAGTCCTCCGGGGGATGCACACACACGCGTATAAGGAAATTGTCACTTCGTGACCGCGTGTGGCACAGGCGGTAATTTTCAATCACCGCCTATATAAATAATAAAACAGCAGGGTCGCTACAAAACATACGTTTTATAACAACCCTGCTGCTTTATTATGAAATTACGCTCAAAACAGCAAGTGTTTTGAGCTATACTAAATAGTTGCGAAATAACATTATATTATTGCTCCACAAGATATTCTAAAATAAGACGGTCTGCCAAGGTACCATATTTCGAAGAACTGTTTCGAATATACGATTCTGCTTTCTCTCGGAAACTTGACAAATTTGGAGAATATACTTTCACACCAGAAGAAACCATCTGATCAACCATTTCTTTTTCTTTCTGGCGCATCAAGTCACGATCTGTATAGGATGAATTTAATGCAGCATTTTCAACAATTTTCTGCTGCTCCGTAGTCAGTGTTTTCCATACACTTTCCGAAATAGAAAATGCCAATGCATCATAATGATGATATGTCATGGACACACGTTCCTGTACTTGATATAAACGATGATTGTATATGTATTCTATCGAACCGGCATAGCCATCACATTGATTTTGTTCCAGTACCTGCATCAATTGCTTTTCCTGCATAACCGTTGTTCTTGCACCTAATGCCTGCAATCCCTCCGCTGCCATGTCTATTTCCGTAACCGCCAGCGACAGATTCTGTAGTTCCACTGCCACATTTACAGACTTTGCACCTGTCGTGATACAGTCGAATCCACCTGAATAATATGCAAGCACACGAATATTCTGTTCTAATACATCCTGTTCAATTTCTTTTTGGATATCACTATCCAAAAACCACCATGCATCTTCATAACTCTCAAATAAAAATGGAAGAGCAGAAATATCCATGCGTTCATCGATTTTCGAATAGTCCGATACACTTGTAACCACAATATCTACCAAATCAGAACCCTGTTCCATAGCAGACAGCATATCCTTCCCTTCGCCAAGTACATCGGAACCACAGAGCACTACTTTCAAAGTTCCGTTTGATTTCTGTTCTACTTCTTTTGCAAATGCTTCCACTGCTTTGTAGTGTACCTCTCCTTCATGTGCAGATAAGGCTAGTTTCAACTCTACCACATCAGATGAATTACTGTTCGTATTTTCCTTATCTTCACTATCGGCATAGTCATTATCGTAATCATGTACCTCCGTATCACTGCCTGCATTTCCACACGCCGCCAAAGAACATACCATCAGCACACTCATCAACATGCAGATTATTTTCTTTTTCATTCTTTTTCCTCCCATCTCTAAAAATAGTAATTCAAAGCCCATTCACAACATTTCTCTAACTCTGAAACCTTACAAATTAAGATGTATTTTAGACCCACAAAACAGTATTGTCAACTTAATCTTCTTCAATTACATGTAATTCCAAATACGTAAATTCAATCTCTTCCACAAAATTATCCTGATAAAACCGTGTCTTTGCCAATCGCTTAAACTCCGTAATATTCGAATCTAACCAGATTGGTTTTCCCAAATCCAGACGGTCACAGGCTTCCTGCAATGCATGGAATACCTTATGGGTTCTGGTTTCTTCGCTGTAGTCTTCTATGGTTTCGGAATTCAGCATATGTGCGTTGTCATCAAATACTTTTACCCAAATTCTCATTGTTGTTTTCCTTTCAAATTCTTTTCTTACACTCAAAAAAGCAGGTCTTTTGAGGTAACAGTTCAGCCCAGCACCAATCACTCCGCTGATTGGCGCTGAGAGAACACATAACGCAAGCCAAAGCGACACCCATCTCGCTAAAGGCGACTTCTAATATGGGTGTTACCTTTTGAGCTGTACCAGATACATTACATTTTCCGTCTCTGGCGATTGGCTTCATACATAAGAATTGTCGCAGATATGGCTGCATTTAAGGATTCCACCTGTCCTTCCATCGGAATCTTAATATAAGTATCTGCTAAATCTGCGATTTCATCCGATAAACCATTTCCTTCATTTCCTATTAAAAAGCCACATGCTTTTGTATAATCTTCTTCCTCGTAGGAGTGCTGTCCTTTTAAGTGTGCTGCGTAAAGTGAAACACCCTTGTGTTTTAACTGTTCCATTACTTCGGACAAATTATCTGTTATCATAAAAGGCACACGGTAAATACTGCCCATTGTCGAACGGATTGTCTTCGGATTAAACAAGTCTACCGTTGTTTTGTTCATAATCACACCTGTGATTCCTGCTCCTTCTCCGGTACGCACCATTGTTCCTAAATTGCCTGGATCCTGCACATTCTCTAAAATCAAAAGATGTGTCTTATCTCCTTTTAAAAGCTGTTCCATAGAATACTCCGGCATAGCAACTACTGCCATGATCCCCTGCGGTGTCTGGGTATCGGATACACTCTTAAATACAGAATCTGCGACTGTCTCAAATACAGCTTTTGCCTGCTCGCATTTTTGCTGTAGTTCTCTTAAAATCGCTTTATTTTCCGGATTTTTTTCAAAAAATTCGGCTACATATATAGCGCGAAGCTGCTCTATTGGTGCCTCCAGCACCATTTTAGGACCTTCTACCACAAATGATTTCTTTTCCCGTCGTTCTTTCGCTTTCTTTAATAATGCAGATACCTGTTTCATCTGCTGGTTATTTGTACTTGTAATCATCTTTCTTCTCCACACAAGCATGCTCAAATTAATATATTCAAATCTAACATGCTTCAATTTCCTGCATTTTTAAAATTATGCAAGCCAAAATTCAAAAAGGCAATTCTGGCTTGCTCTATCTTCCTACATTTTTAAAATTGTGCATGC
>CAYVGA010000020.1:0-23340 GCA_964449855.1 uncultured Lachnobacterium sp. | reverse complement strand
TACCGACGCCCCATCTATCCTGATGACGAGATACACCACGAAGTGGATATTCTTCGCCGTTTAAGATAAAGCCGTTATCTGGATGAATTTCGTATGTACGGCAGCCGAAGCGTGTAGCTACGTTATCGAGAACGTTTTCGCCATCTACTAAGCAAACTTCTGCGGAGTAAAGGTATGGGTCTTTACGTCCATGCCAACGATGTACATTATTGATGCGGAATGTAACACTTGTTTCGTCAGCTGCTACTTTGTCAGCTGCAACAACGTTGCCTTCCTGATCTTTTAATGTGTACATAAGTTCCTGTCCGGTTTTTGCGTTTGTTAAGTAAACGTCTACTTTAACAGTAGCATCATCGCCGTCGATTTCAGGAGTAACAGCGATACCAGGGCCACCATAGTAGTCGAGGTCGAAGTGAGATTCGCTAACTGCTACGATGTTTACGTCACGATAGATACCACCATAGAATGTAAAGTCAGCCATCTGTGGATAAACAGTATCGTTTGGAGCGTTGTCTACTTCGAAAACGATGAGTGTTTCATTTGTTAATTTGTCTGTGATGTCTACTCTCCATGTAGAGTATCCGCCATCGTGCTGTGCTACTTCTTCACCGTTTACATAAACTTTTGCAGAAGAGTTTGCACCGTTGATTTCTAAGTAATACTTGTCTGCTGTTGGTAAGTCTACTTTGTTTACTGTTTTTGCATAGAAAGCAGTACCACGATAAAGGTCATTGCCGCCGTCCTGACCATCGATATCGTTCCATGTGTGTGGTAATGTTACCCAGTACCATTTTTCAGGCATTGTCTTTGGAGCTTCGGTAGCTTCTTTTGTGAATGCCCATTTTGTGTTGAGATTGTAAATCTGTCTCATGGTTGTAAAAATCCTCCTTTTGTCTTCCTTTTCCTAAAAAATTTAGTAAAAGTTGTCATCGTATGACGCTGTCTTTATTATAACGTCTTTTTTGTGCAAGGTCAACGATTGTATACAAGGAAAGTGTAAAAATTGTATTGAACAGTTACAAAAATTCTATAAATTTTGTAGTAAAAAGAGAAGTGTATGGGAAAAATATTAAGCATTATTTACTATACGGAAGCTGTTTTTTCTGTTATAATGTATTCAGATATGTAAAATTGTGGGAATAAATCAGATATAATCAGCAAATCTGTTGTTTGAGCTCCCACATGGAAACAGTTTTAATACAAAATAATAACGTTGTTGTTTTGACTGTAAGAAGATGGCGGAGGAAGAGATGATGAAATACGATTTTACAACGATTATGAACCGTGGCGGCAGAAATACCATGGCAGTAGATGGATATAGCATGATGACACAGGGAATAGAGATGAAAGAGGGTGTGGATCCGATTCCTATGTGGGTAGCAGATATGAGTTTTGCGACGGTGCCTACCATACCACAGCAGATTATGGAACGTGTCAATCATCCGGAATATGGATATTTTATGGTGCCGGATGAGTATTATGATTCCATTATTGCATGGCATGAAAAACGTTATGGCATTACAGGTCTTACCAGAGATTGCATTGAATATGAAAACGGTGTATTAGGCGGCGTAGTTTCTGCACTGAATATTTTGTGTTCGCGTGGTGACAAGGTTTTGGTACATACACCAACGTATATTGGTTTTACCATGACACTGAAAAATAATGGTTATGATATTATTCACAGTGAATTGAAAAAAGATGCAGATGGTATTTACCGTATGGATTTTGAAGACATGGAAAAGAAGATTGTAGAGCAGAATATCCATACAATGCTGTTTTGTTCTCCGCACAATCCAACCGGCCGTGTATGGGAGAGATGGGAATTAGAGAAGGCAATGGAGCTTTTCAAAAAACATGATGTGATGGTTGTGTGTGATGAAATCTGGGCAGATCTTATTTTGGCAGACAATAAGCATATTCCATTACAATCGATTAGTGAAGATGCGAAAATGCGTGTTATTGCAGAATATGCACCATCCAAAACATTTAATCTGGCAGGATTGGTAGGCAGCTATCATGTGATTTATAACAAATATTTACGTGATCGTGTGAGAAAAGAAAGCTCCTTGAGCCATTACAATAATACGAATTTATTGTCGGTACATGCCCTTATTGGAGCGTATAAGCCGGAAGGATATGAATGGGTGGACGAGCTTTGTCAGGTGCTTACGGATAATGTGAATTATACCTGCGATTTCTTCCAAAGCGAATTTGAAGGTATTGCGATTTCAAAACCACAGGGAACTTATATGATTTTTCCGGATTTTACCAAATGGTGTGAAGCATATGGAAGAGATATCGATGAAGTGTATGCAGCAGGAATATCCGAAGGCGTTATCTGGCAGCATGGTATTGCATTTAATGGAAAAAACTGCATTCGTATGAATCTGGCACTTCCACACAGCAAACTGGTGGAAGCAATGGACCGATTAAAAACAGCAATCAAAGGACTCGAAAATACCAAATAGAAGGTATGGGTCACATCAATAAAAAGAAATAGTAGGAGGCAGCATGGCGAACGAAGAATTTGTAACAGTTGAAGAAAGTTTAAAACAGGAAGAAGATTTAGCAGATAAAGATACTGCAAACACCGAAGAAGTAGAAGAAACAGAAGAAACAGAAGAATATGAGACATTTTCCGTTGAATTAAATGGCATTACCACAGACTGGGCGATTATTGAAGAATTCAAATATACTTATGAAGGTAAAGAAAAAGATTATTTAATCTGTGGTGAAATCGTAGGGAATGGTATTAGTGATGCAGGATTATACATTTTTCAGGGAAAATCTGTAGGTGAAGAATTAGAAGTGAAAAATGTAGATACAGAAGAAGAGTATATTGCTGTAGCAGAAGCATACTGTAATCAGCAGGAAGATGCAGAATAGATTGCATCTCTGTAAAGAATATACAGAGTTACAATAAAAGGGATAATTGGGGTAAACAAACACTAAGTAAAATGTAAGAAAAAGAGCTTCTTGGAAATATATCCAAGAAGCTCTTTTTCTTATTTCATAGGAAAGACCTTGATGCGTTGAAGTGCTAAAGTTCTTGTGCCTTTCCTATGAAATAAAAAGCGCTCCGCTGAGGATCGCACTGCGGCGGAGTGGAAAATGTCGATAAATCGACCCGCCGCAGGCGGAGAATCTCGCTTTGCGAGATTCTTTCTTATTTCAGAATTTAGAAGAAAACTTCTTTTCTGAGCTAAGTTATTGTAGATTCTTCTGTGCCGTGGAAAGCATCAGTTTGATACGATTCAACTGATTTACTTCCGAAGCTCCTGGGTCGTAGTCAATGGCTACGATGTTCGCTTCCGGATGTTTCCGGCGCAGTTCTTTGATAACACCTTTGCCAACGATGTGGTTTGGCAGGCAGGCGAATGGCTGGGTACATACAATATTTGGTGCACCCTGTTCGATGAGTTCTAACATTTCGCCGGTTAAGAACCATCCTTCACCGGTCTGGTTACCGATAGAAACGATTTCGCTGGCCTTTTCTGCCAAGTCCCAGATGTAAGCAGTTGGTTCAAAGTGTTTGCTTTTTATCAAGGCCTTACGGGCATCTTTTCGCATCCATTCGAGAAATTTGATGAAGAGATTATTCAGTTTTCTTGTCTTATCACTATCTCCCAAATAGTCGGCTTTAAAGTTTGTATTGTAACAACTGTAGAGGATGAAGTCGGTCAGGTCAGGTACGACAGCTTCTGCACCTTCGGCTTCAAGGAGGTCTACCAGATAGTTGTTGGCTACAGGATGGAATTTAACCAAAATTTCACCAACAACGCCAACGCGAGGTTTCTTTTCATCCGTGATTGGTAAGTGATCAAAGTCCTTGACAATCTGTTTGCACATCTTTCGATACTTGTTGTGAGATAAGTATTTCTTATCCTGTGTTAAAAAGTCGATACATTTTCGTTTCCATTGCTCATGTAATGCATTTGCAGCACCTTTTTCACGTTCGTAAGGTCGCATACGGTAGAGACATCTTAAGAATAAATCACCGAATTCTAATGCATAAAGTCCACGCTGAATAAGCTGTGGGGTAAATTTGAATCCCGGATTTTTTTCTAAACCTACCATGTTAAGAGAGATAACAGGTACATGACCGAGTCCGCATTTTTCCAGAGAGCGACGAATAAAGCCGATGTAGTTGGAAGCACGGCAGCCACCACCGGTCTGGGTAATGATAATAGCAGTCTTATTCATATCATATTTTCCGGAGAGTACGGCACTCATAATCTGACCGATAACAATGAGTGATGGATAGCAGGCATCGTTATTTACGTAACGAAGACCGGTATCAATACAGGTTTTGTTATTGACTTCCGGAATCACGATGTTTAGTCCGCACTTTCGGAATGCCGGCATCAGCAAATCAAAATGAATTGGTGACATCTGCGGGCAGATGATGGTATATCCGGATGCCTGCATTTCTTCGGTATAAATGACACGTTCGTAATTTGCAGGCTTGATTTCACGCATTTTCTGCTGCTTTTCTTTCACGCGGATGGCGGAAAGGAGTGAACGGATACGGATACGTGCCGCACCGAGGTTGTTGACTTCATCAATTTTTAGACAGGTATAAATTTTGTTGGAACCTGTTAAAATATCTGCGACCTGATCGGTTGTAACAGCATCCAGACCACAGCCGAATGAATTGAGCTGAATCATATCCAAATCATCACGTGTTTTTACGAAGTTCGCTGCACTGTACAGACGGGAATGGTACATCCACTGATCCATAACCATGAGAGGACGTTCTAAATTGCCAAGGTGGGAAATGGAATCTTCTGTTAATACGCAGATCCCATTTGAGGTAATCAGTTCTGGAATACCGTGGTTGATTTCGGGGTCGATATGGTATGGACGTCCGGCAAGGACAATTCCGCGGCAATTGTGTTCCTGCATATAGCGGAGTACCTCTTCGCCTTTTTCACGCATTTCCATACGTACCATTGCCATTTCTTTCCATCCCTCGCTGACAGCATTTCGAATCTCGGATTCCGGAATGTTAAATTCTTTACCAAAAACTGCGACTAGTTGTTCGGATAAAATGTCTTCGTTGGTAAATGCCATAAATGGATTCAAAAATTTCATTTGTCCGGAGGTGATTTCATCTACATTGTTCTTGATGTTTTCCGAATAGGAAGTAACGATAGGGCAGTTATAGTGGTTGTTCGCCTCTGGAAACTCGTTACGTTCATAAGGTATCGCAGGGTAGAAAATAAAGTCTGCATTTTGGTGAATGAGCCATGCGATATGACCATGTGCCAGCTTGGCAGGATAACATTCGGATTCACTTGGAATAGTTTCAATACCCATTTCGTAAATCTTGCGGCTGGACAGTGGGGAAAGTACCACGGAAAAGCCGAGCTGTTTGAAAAATACAGCCCAAAATGGATAGTTTTCGTACATATTTAATACGCGTGGAATACCTACGATGCCACGAGGAGCACTCTTTGGAGAAAGAGATTCGTAGTCAAACATACGCTTCATTTTATATTCAAATAAGTTTGGCAGATCTGCATGTTTCCGTTCTTTTCCAAGTGCGCGTTCACAGCGGTTGCCTGTGATATACTGACGGTTATCGGAGAACCTGTTAATAGTTAACATACAGTGGTTGGTACAGCCTTTGCATCGAGTAAGTTTGGTGGTGTAAGTCAGTTTTTTGATTTCTTCGATGGAAAGCATGCTCGTAGAACGGCTGGCTGTTTCGTTTTTATCGTGATAGCGTTCCCTTGCGATGAGAGCCGCACCAAAAGCACCCATGATGCCGGCAATATCCGGTCGGGTTACTTCGACACCGGCAATACTTTCCAGACTGCGGAGTACCGCATCGTTGTAGAAAGTTCCACCCTGAACTACGATGTTTTCTCCGAGATCTTTGGCATCCGAAAGTTTAATTACTTTAAATAATGCGTTTTTGATAACAGAGTAGGCAAGACCGGCAGAAATATCTGCAACGGAAGCACCTTCTTTCTGTGCCTGTTTTACTTTTGAATTCATGAATACCGTACATCTGGTTCCCAAATCAATCGGATTTTTTGCAAAAAGCGCTTCTTTTGCAAAATCTGATACACCGAAATTCAAAGATTTTGCAAAGGTCTCGATGAAGGAGCCACAACCGGAGGAGCAGGCTTCGTTTAACTGCACGGAGTCTACGGTCTGGTTTTTGATTTTGATGCATTTCATATCCTGACCACCAATGTCAAGAATACAGTCTACGTTTGGATCAAAAAATGCAGCGGCATAATAGTGTGCCACGGTTTCGACTTCGCCCTCATCCAGCATAAGTGCTGCTTTTAAAAGTGCTTCGCCATAGCCGGTGGAGCAGGAGTGCACAATGTGGGCATCCTTTGGTAATTGTGAAAATAAGTCAATAATTGCATTCATTGTTGTGCCCAAAAGATTTCCATTATTACTACTATAAAAAGAGTAGAGTAAAGAGCCATCTTCACTGACCAAAGCGATTTTGGTTGTGGTAGAGCCGGCATCAATTCCAAGATAACAGTTCCCTTTATAAGTTGCTAAGTCTGCACGCTTTACTGCTTTGCAGTTATGTCTTTTTTGAAATTCTGTATATTCTTTTTCGGAGTGGAAAAGCGGTTCCAAACGAGCCACTTCGAATTCCATATGTATGTCTTCTGACAGAGATTTTTCCAAATCCAGTAATGTAGTGGTGTGATCTGTTTTGCAGTTGAGAGCAGAGCCCATTGCTGCAAAGAGATGTGAATTTTCCGGGATAATGGCATGTGCATGGTCCAAATGCAGGGTACGGATAAATGCACCACGCAGTTCAGATAAAAAGTGCAGCGGTCCACCGAGAAACGTTACGTGTCCGCGGATTGGTTTTCCGCAGGCAAGACCGGAAATGGTTTGGTTTACTACTGCCTGAAAAATGGAGGCAGCCAAATCTTCACGGGTAGCCCCTTCATTGATAAGCGGCTGGATATCTGTTTTGGCAAATACACCACAACGGGCAGCAATTGGATAAAGTGCTTTAAAATTTTTGGCGTATTCATTTAGACCAGTTGCATCTGTTTGAATGAGAGATGCCATCTGGTCAATGAAAGAACCTGTACCACCAGCACAGATGCCGTTCATACGCTGCTCAACATTACCACCTTCAAAATAGATGATTTTGGCATCTTCCCCGCCAAGTTCGATAGCGACATCGGTTTGTGGGACAAAATGCTCTAAAGCAGTAGAAACTGCAATCACTTCCTGTACAAAAGGTACATCAATATGATTGGCAAGGGTAAGACCACCGGAACCTGTTATCACAGGCGCAACTATGTGGTCACCGATTTCTTTGCGGGCTTTTTGGATAAGAGCGTACAGTGTTTCGCGTATGTTTGCAAAATGGCGCTCATAATCCGAAAATAATAAGTTGTCATGGTCGTCTAAGATGGCAATTTTTACCGTTGTAGAGCCGATATCAATTCCTAACTTATGTAAGATGTTGTTTTTCATTTGTAAATTCCTCCTAAAACACATATAGTTATAAAAACTATATGACATTACATAAAAAACCATTGTTTATTATATGAATTTAAGTTCATAGATGCAATGGACAAAATCTTAAAATTGTATAAACTTTTGTTATATAAATTTTTTATGAACTTACTTAGGCAGATTGACAAAAATGCCGTAGAAAATCTATAATGTAGGTAACTGTTCCGTTGCAGGGGGCAAGAAAGTAAGATACGTGCGATATTGTAAAATGGCACGGGCGGAACCATTCCCCATCATGATAGATTAGTTATATACAGTTAATTTACTAATAGATAGGAATAGGAATCAACTAGAAAATGGTAAAGAAAGAGGAAAGAGTATGAATTTAATGCAAAAATTAGAGAAAAAATGGGGCAGATATGCGATTCCGGAGCTGCATAAGTATCTGGTATTTGCCTATTTTTTAGGTTATCTGGCAAATATAATTTCGCCGATTATGATGGATTATATGGAGTTTGATATGGGATTGATTCTGCAGGGACAGGTCTGGAGACTGGTGACATGGATTTTTTCCTGTAACAGCACTGGGATTATGACGCTTTTGTTTTTATTCTGTCTGCTGTCCATGGGAAAGAGTCTGGAATATGTAGTAGGAACCTTCCGCATGAATGTGCTTTTGATTGGCGGCATGATTTTAAATCTGGTGGTTGGTGTTTTGCTGTATCTGATTCCGTTGTTGTTTATCGGGGTTGGAATACCAACACATTTGTCCAATTATTATACATTGATTTCGATGTATATGGCACTTGCAATTTGTATGCCGGAGGCACAGGTGCATTTGTATTTTCTGATTCCAATCAAGATGAAGTGGATGCTTGCTGTGTACCTGTTAAGTATGGGATTAGAGCTTTGGACCTATTATTCGTATTTTGGCGGTGGAATAAGCGGTGTAATTGCAGTTTTGGTAAACGGAACACAGATAATCTGTGCCTTAATCAATATGTTTTTCTTTTATCAGATGTCAAAGAACCGGCTCAACAGAAAACAAAGACAGCGTCAGAAACATTTCCAGTCACAAATGGCAAGCCAGCCTAGACCGGGTGCGAATATCACGCGTCATAAATGTGTGATTTGTGGCAGAACCGAAAAGGATGATCCGAATCTGACTTTCCGTTACTGTTCGAAATGTACCGGAAATAAAGAGTATTGTCAGGAGCATTTGTTTACGCATACACATATGTAAACGAAAGCATCTCTACGACGATTGATTATTATCTCTATACCATCAGCGTAGCTGATTTCTCATGGGTTTGCGAATCGTAATTATTCAGGTACTGAATAATTACATTTCGAATAATAAGGATTCGATTGTTTTCGATGGATTTTATTGACAAAGATAGCAGTGCAAATTATAATAGAAACATCGCAAAAAAAGGGTTGTTGCCAAACGCGACAACCCTTTTAAATTCATTAAAATGTTGACTCCGAGCTGTCGGACAACATGGAAGGACGGAACAGTTATGGAAAATAATGAAGTAGTAGTTTCCAAAAATTTTATTGAGAACATTATTGAAAAAGATTTAGCAGAAGGACATTGTGAAAGCATATGTACTAGATTCCCGCCGGAACCAAATGGTTATCTGCATATCGGACATGCGAAAGCGATTCTGATTAACCATGGTTTAGCACAGAAATACGGTGGAAAATTCAACCTTCGTTTTGATGATACAAACCCAACAAAAGAAAAAATCGAATTTGTAGAATCTATTAAAGCTGACGTAGCATGGCTTGGTGCAGACTGGGAAGACAGATTGTATTTTGCATCTGAATATTTTGACAAGATGTACGAAGGTGCAATTGAGCTGATTAAAAAAGGCAAAGCGTATGTATCTGACTTAACAGCAGAACAGATTCGTGAATACCGTGGTACATTAACAGAACCGGGAAAAGAAGACCCATATTCTACACGAAGCGTAGAAGAGAACTTAGATCTTTTCACTCGTATGAAAAATGGCGAATTTGAAGATGGAAGCAAGGTGCTTCGTGCCCGTATTGATATGACATCTTCCAATATCAACATGCGTGACCCTGTTATTTACCGTGTGGCTCATATGACACATCACAGTGCAGGAGACAAATGGTGCATTTATCCAATGTATGACTTTGCACATCCAATCGAAGACGCGGTAGAAGGCATTACACATTCTATCTGTACGTTGGAATTCGAAGACCACAGACCACTTTATGACTGGGTATTAATTGAGCTTGGTTATAAGAAAACACCGGAAGATTCACCAAAGCAGATTGAATTTGCAAAATTATATTTGAAAAACGTCGTAACAGGAAAACGTTATATCAAGAAATTAGTAGAAGACGGCATCGTAGATGGATGGGATGACCCACGTCTGGTATCTATCGCAGCACTTCGCCGCAGAGGCTTCACGCCGGAAGCAATCAAGATGTTCGTAGAACTCGTTGGTGTTTCCAAAGCAAACAGTATCGTAGAATATCCAATGCTCGAATACTGTATCCGTGAAGACTTAAAGATGAAAAAACCACGTATGATGGCTATCTTAGATCCTGTAAAAGTTGTTATCGATAACTATCCGGAAGGACAGGTGGATTACCTTGAAATCGACAACAACCTTGAAAATCCGGAACTTGGCAAACGTCAGGTACCATTTACAAAAGAACTCTATATTGACCGTGAAGATTTCATGGAAAATCCTCCAAAGAAATACTTCCGTATGTTCCCGGGCAACGAAGTTCGTCTGATGAATGCTTACCTTGTAACATGTAACAGTATAGAAAAAGACGAAAATGGCAATATCACAGTGATTCACTGTACCTACGATCCAGAATCTAAGGGCGGTAATGCACCGGATGGCCGTAAGGTAAAAGGAACCATTCACTGGGTATCCGCAGAATATGGAAAGCAAGTTACCGTTCGTTTATATGAAAACATCATCGACGAAGACCTTGGTGTTTACAACGAAGACGGCAGCCTGAACTTAAATCCAAATTCGCTTACTGTTTTGGATAACTGTATCGTAGAACCGGCACTTATGGAAGCAAAAGCATATGATAGTTTCCAGTTTGTACGTCAGGGATTCTTCTGTGCAGATTATAAGGATTCCGTAGAAGGACAGCCGGTATTTAACCGTATTGTCTCCCTGAAGAGTTCGTTCAAATTGCCAACGAATAACTAAATAAAAAAGATTGCAATGAGGAAAATAGGCGATACGTGGTTTTTACAATCAGGTGTCGCTTCTTTTTTGCATGAGGTAAAAAAAGGACGTAAAAAGCAAAGAGAGATTACAAAAGTTTACGAAAAACAGCCATACCCCTTGAATAAAGTATATACAATACGATATGATAGGTAACAGGGAATAGATATATATATGGGGGAAAGTAAATGAGTGATAAGTTGAGGCAGCTCTTAAAGGGCGTAGAAATTCGGACATTTTGTGTTTTTTCTGTTAGTCTGTTGTTTTTTTGGGTATTGTTTTTGGATAAACCCAGCACGATTATAGATGGTGTGATTCGAATCGTTGTTTCGCGAGATATTTTGATTACGGACTATATTGCACTGTCAGGATATGGAGCTGCATTTTTTAATGCGGGTGTAATGATGCTGATTTCGATGGTATTGATTGCAGTATCGGAATTGCCGTATACAGGCCTGACTCTGGCAGCCGTATTTATTAGTGCAGGATTTGGATTCTGGGGAAAGAATCCGGTTAATATGCTGCCAATTGTAGTTGGTACGCTGCTTTATGCAAAAGTTCATAAATTAAGAATTACAAAATATACATACACTGCTATTTTTGCAGGATGTTTGTCGCCATTTGTAACAGAATTTGTATATATACTACCATTTTCATCATCGGTGAATATTGTTTGTGCCTTATTGCTGGGAATTGGAATGGGATTTGCGATTGCACCAATTGCAACACATACTGCTACCGTACATATGGGCTACAGCCTGTTCAATGTCGGTTTTGCAGGAGGAGCATTAGGTTTTTTGGTTTACAGTTTTGTAAAGGCAATGGGAAAAGCAACAGAAACTGTTTTTATCTGGCAGGAGGGTATTCCACCGGTATTGGCAATCGGCTTATTTTTGTATTTCCTGCTTACTTTTTTATTTGGTTTCTGGCTGGAAGGATTTAAAATTTCAGGTCTACTGAAAATAATGCGTCATTCGGGTCGTACCGTTACAGATTTTGTTATGCTGGAAGGACGTGGAAATACATTAATGAATATGGCTCTTATGGGAATGGTCTGTGAATTGTTCATTATCTGTATTGGCGGAGATTTATCCGGTCCGGTGTTGGGGTGTATCCTTACGGTATTTGGATTTGCCGCCTTTGGTGCACATCTGAAAAATTATCTTCCTGTATTGGGAGGTGTCGTATTGGCATGTATGTTTCTGACACCGGAAATTTCACAGCCTACGATGCAGATTGCAGCAATGCTTGTGGTTGGAGTTGCACCGATTGCCGGTGAATTTGGTGTAATTGCAGGCGTGGTAGCGGGTATTATTCATGTAGTAATTGTAAGCTGTACAGGTGCATTTTATGGTGGCTTAAATTTGTATAATAATGGGTTTAGTACCGGCTGGGTAGCACTTTTTATGGTTCCGTTTTTGGAAGGTTTAAAAAAGAGTTTCAAAAAAAAGAAAAAAATATTGTAATTATAGAAGGGAATGTTTTAATAAAATGGAATATACCGAAAAGAAAACTGCAAGAATCATTGAGGAGCTTACCATGTATTTTTTTTCGATTGGCGCAACTACGATTGAGTCAAAAATTGAAATACAGGAAAGTCATATGAAAATGATTTTTCATGCGAATTATCTCCCGGAATATGAAGAGGAGATTAAATATCTGGAAGAATGTCTGGGGAATGAACAGAGAAATGATGGTATGGAAGATGTATATTGGGAATTGGTAGGTTCTGGTGCTTCGAGCAACAGCAGCCAGCTTTTGCTGCTTGGTATGTTGATAGATGCTTGTGAGATTCAGAAATCTGACAATGAAATAGAACTGTTGTTGTATAAGGAATTTGTTAATTAGATAAAATTATGCAGGTTCAATCAATGTTTTTAAGTATGATAACCAAGTATAGTTTTACAGCTATACTTGGTTTTTTGTGTTGCAGTGCGTTGTCTAGAAGTTTTGACGAACTGTGTGAATAGATTTATCATTGCAGAATACGGCCTTTTGATGGCTGTTGTGGCAGCACTCATTATCGGCATATTTTAGAGAATAAAAAAGGATATTGTTTTTATTGCTTGCAATTTATTTGATTCATTTTTATAATAAAGATATCTGTAAATGATAGAAAAGGAGAAGGGGAGAATGAAAAAAAGAGAACTTAATTTAGCGGAAATCAAAGCCATGAAAGATGGCTACATTCCTGCACCTTATGAACTGGAAGAAGGCGAAAAAATCAATGATTTTTACCTTGAGCCGGTATTGTTTGAAAATGAAAATGGTCCTACGATTGGGGTTACCACTTGTGGTGTGATCGTAAAGGATGGTCTTTTCTTTAAAGATATGGACAATTCGGGGGAGCTTGCGCCATACAAAGACTGGAGACTTGACCATGAAACAAGAGCGAAAGACATGGTAGCACATTTGCCACTTGCTCAGCAGGCAGGTTTGGTGTTAAATACATTGTGGAATACACCACTTTCCATGACACCGGATGAAGCAAAGGATGAAAATGGAAATATTGTTCCATCCAAGATTTTCAAACGCTTTGACCCAACAGAGCCGGAACCAAAGTCTATTTTACCGGGTGTATCCATGCGTGTAGATGATTCGGATATTTTAGAACATAAACTGACCGCCGGTGTATATCGTGGTGATATGCGTGCTACAGCAGGACTTAGTGCGATGTACCATAACCTTGGCACACAGTATGTAGAATACGAAGCATGTCAGGGCGGCGTAGCAATTCCATACTCAATGCATACAAATCCGATTAATATTGGATATCCGGACTTCCTCGGTGTTGGTGCAGCAGTTATGGGTGATGGCAATTTTGATTTGATTTATAACATGGCAGATACTGACCGTAAAATGATGAAAGCGGCC
Organism: uncultured Lachnobacterium sp.; assembly: GCA_964449855.1. Classification (GTDB taxonomy): domain Bacteria; phylum Bacillota; class Clostridia; order Lachnospirales; family Lachnospiraceae; genus Roseburia. The sequence continues at coordinate 9,784 of CAYVGA010000020.1, read as the reverse complement.
GGACAGCACATTATGTATGGTCCTCAGGTAGATATCGCAACTGATCCACGCTGGCCTCGTAACAGTGGTACTTATGGTGAAGTTCCGGAAGTGACTACAGGAATTATCAAAGAATTAGTACGTGGTTATCAGAATGGTGAAGATGGATTGAATGAAGGTTCTGTTGTTTTAACTGTAAAACATTTCCCAGGAGATGGTCCAGCGGAAAATGGATTTGAGCCACATATGCCTATCGGTCAGTGGAGACTTTATCCAACCGAAGGTTCTATGGAAAAATATCATCTGCCACCATTCCAGGCAGCGTTTGATATGAAAGCTTCCTCTATCATGCCTGACTATTCCCGAGTAGGTACAGATGGACGCAGCAAACCACAGTATTACAGAGGAAAACTCACTTCTACCGAAGAAGTAGGATCTACCTATAGTAAAGAACTCATCACTGACTTAGCACGTGATGTAATGGGATTTGACGGCTATGTAAACTCTGACTCTGGTATCACAACTGTTCAGATTTATGGTGTAGAAGACTTAACAATTCCACAGCGTTATGCAAAAGCCATTTCTGCTGGTACAGACGTTATTGGTGGCAACTCTGACGCAGAAAATATTGTAAAAGCAGTAGAAGAAGGCTATCTTCCAAAAGAAGATTTGGATAGAGCAAACTATCGCAGACTCTTAAGTATGTTCAAGGTCGGCCGCGTGGACAATCCTTATCTTGACCCTGATCATGCAGATAAAGTACGTGAAGAAAACTTTGAAGGTGCAAAGAAAGCTGCTTATGCAGCAAACCAGAAAGCGGTTGTTCTCGTTAAGAATCATGATGATGTACTTCCGATGAACAAAGGTGCAAAGGTTTATATCGAATGTTTCAAGGGTGTTGACCCAGGTGCAGCAATTGCACAGTCTATGGGAGCCGGTGTAGCAGGTGGTGATGACAACGAAAGACTTCGTAAGCAAATCGCAGCACTTTTCGAAGAAAAAGGATATACCATTGTCGACAAACCGGAAGAAGCTGATTATGCATATCTTCATGTATGGCCATGCAGTAATGGTATGGTATTCTACCAGTATGCAATGCCGGTTATCGAAATGGTAGACAACGGTATGTTTGAAGCACGTGAAGCAAATAAGAGCCAGAAGAAGACAGGTGAAATGGTTTCTATCACAACCTTAAAAGATGTAGATAAGATTAAGACGATTTCCGAAACTGTACATGCAAATGGCGGTAAAGTGGTAGCTACCTGCGTGGTATGCAATCCTTGGTTATTAGATAAATTAGAACCATATGTAGATGGTTTAACTTTCCAGTATACCATCAGCCCTGTTGCGATGGGCAATGCACTTGGTGCACAGGTTGACGTATTATCCGGTGATTATAACCCAACCGGTAAAATCAGTCTTACTATGGTTTCTTGTATGGACGTTATCGAAATTACAGAAAAGGAAATCGACGGTGTAATGCGCGAAGTTTGTGCTTCACCAAACGATGTACCGGGCTATGACAAAGACCAGTATATCGATCCGGCAATTCTTGCAAAAGTCAAAGGCGGAAGCTATGCTTATTATGACGAAGATGGTAACTACTATCGTGCAGGATTTGGTTTGAGTTATAAATAAAAGTGTAATAAAAAGAAACAAGCCTTAGATAGAGATATCTGGGGCTTGTTTCTTTGGAATAAATGCTAAAGTATAGGAAAGGTGTAAAAATGTGATGAATATTTTAGTTATTGATGGTCAAGGAGGGCAGCTTGGCGGCCAGATTGTGAAATCAATCTTAGCAAATTTCAAAGATGTGATGATTACAGCAGTTGGTACAAATGCAACAGCTACAGGTACGATGTTAAAGGCTGGTGCGCATCAGGCGGCAACGGGTGAAAATCCGGTTATCGTAGCCAGTAAGAAAGCGGATGTTATTATCGGTCCGATTGGAATTGTAATCGCAGATGCCATGTTAGGGGAGATTACGCCAGCGATGGCAGTCGCAGTAGGACAGGCGGATGTAAAGAGAATCTTACTTCCGATGAATAAATGTGATAATCTGATTGCCGGTGTCAGTGATACAAATATGTCGGCATTGATTGAAGATGTTATTTTGAAACTAAGGGATTGCTTTTTGTAATAAAAGATGATAGACTAATTTGGTCGTTCAGAAGGACGATGGATAGGACAGAAGTCTTTTAGGAAACCATTTATTTGAAATATAAGATAAACGCAATAACAATACCAAGAAGGTGTTGCTTTTTCCTGTAGGAGAGAGTGCACCTTTTTGTTTTGTGGTAAGGAGTAACATGAAAAGAATAGAGATTAAGAAAATGACTTTATCCGCCATGTTTATGGCACTCGCATTTGTTTTACCATTTTTTACAGGGCAGATTCCACAGATTGGAAAAATGCTTTGTCCAATGCACATTCCAGTACTTTTGTGTGGATTTTTCTGCGGTGCACCTTGGGGCATGCTGATTGGATTTGCAACACCCCTTTTCCGTTCCTTTATACTGGGGATGCCTCAGATGTTTCCGACGGCTGTGTGTATGGCATTCGAGTTAACGGCCTATGGATGTATAACAGGATTTTTACATAACAGACTGCCAAAGAAAAAATGGTGCGTTTATGCATCTTTGGTGAGTGCCATGGTAATTGGACGTATCGTTTGGGGAATGGCGATGCTTTTTTGCATGGGATTTGATACTACACAGTTTGGTATGACAGCATTTTTAAGCGGAGCTGTGACTACAGCGATTCCGGGAATCATCTTACAGTTAATTGTTGTACCAATCGTGGTAATCACGTTGGAAAAAGTTGTGAAAAAGGATTAGTTTGGAAGAAATGGAAACAGAGGCGTAATGTCTCTGTTTTTTTAAGATTAACAAAATTCTAACAACTTCCAAACATTTTTCAAACAACCAGCCTGTATTATCACATCATCGAGAACAAACAAGCAAAAGCAAGGAGGACAAGATAATGTCAACATTTGAAAAGATTGAAAATGCAGTAGTAGAAGGATATAAAAAAATTGAAGATGGTGTAGTAGGAGGATATAAAAAAATCGAAGAATCCGTAGTAGGCAGTTACAAAAAAGTAGAGGATAATTTCGTAGAAAAGTATCTTGCAAAAGAAGGCGAAACAGTAGAAGAAGCAAAAGAACGTATCGCAAAAGAAAATAACTAATTTATCTGGGTAAGAACGTATGAGTTACAATAAAGCTGTGAAAACAGCAAGACCCTAATATCCCTTACATACGTTTTTATATAGGAAGTGGGCTTGGAGAAATCCAGGCTCATTTTCATTTCTAAACCTTAACATTTTTTTAACATTATTTTTCTATAATAGAAAATCAAAATACTAGGGGGTGGCTAAGTGAATATCAAAGAAAAATTGAAAAAAATCGTATTTCCTCATACATTTTTCGTTTTTCTCTTAGTTAACAGTTCAATAGGTGGTTTGATATTTGTTTTCAAGAATGGATTGGAAAAACATCCGTTGGCATATATAGTATATACACTTTCTTCTTATATGCTGATAACCGTGTGTGTACGAGTACCGGCGATTGTGAAATGTGTGAAGGATGCACTGCATGAAAATAGATATACAGATAGGTATTTGACAGATAAGGATTTGCGGATGCGAATATCCTTGTATCAAGGTTTATTGATTACATTTACATTTGCAATATTTAAAATAATATTAGGATTTGTATATCATTCCAGTTGGTTTTTTGCTATGGCGGGATATAATGTTATACTGAGTCTGATGCGTTTTGTTCTTATTTATCGTTCGCAGAAAAAAGGACTTTCCGAGTATGAAGAAAGAAAACGCGAGGTACAAAGCTATCGGGTATGTGGCTGGTTAGTCATGATGTTGAATATTGCTGTATCAGTTATCATGTTTATGGTGATTGTGCAAAACCAGTCTATTCATTATCATATGATTGCGGCTATAGGATTGGCCACATATACATTTTATTGTTTTGTGCGGTCGGTTATTAATATGGTAAAATATAGAGAATGTAGAAATTTAATTCATACAGCGGTCAAACGCATTGATATGGTCAAAGCGATTGTATCCGTGTTTATACTTCAGGTGACGATGTTATGCACATTTGATAGTCAAGGAGAACAGCTAGAGATTGGACGAATGAACGTGTTCACAGGTATTATAGTTATAATTGCAATTAATACAATTGGAGCAATGATGATTTCAGCAGCAGAAAAGGATTTTAAAGAGCTGGAGAATACAAAAAAGTTGTGTTAGTATAAAGGGAAAAGAAGATATAGAAAGAATAATAGGGGGATATGTTATGTTTCATATTTTAGTAGTAGAAGATGACAAAGATTTAAACCGCACAGTGTGTTCTTATTTGAATCAAAATGGATTTGAGGCAAAGGGGGCATTAGAACCGGAAGAAGCCTATGATATGATGTATGAGACCATGTTTGATTTGATTATTTCAGATATTATGATGCCGGGGACAGATGGCTTTGAATTTGCAGAGAATATTCGTGATATCAATAAAGAAATTCCGATTATCTTTATGACAGCACGAGATGATTTCGAGTCTAAGCGTAAGGGATTTCGACTGGGGATTGATGACTATATGGTAAAACCGATTGATTTAGAAGAATTACTGCTTCGTATGGAAGCACTTCTTCGTCGTGCAAAAATCAATACTAATAAGAAATTGGAAATTGGAAAACTGGTACTTGATGCAGAAGAACATAGTGCGTACCTGGATGGAGAAGAAATTACATTAACGGTAAGGGAATTTAATATTTTATATAAACTGTTATCGTATCCAAAGAAGACTTTCACTCGTACAAAACTGATGGAGGAATTTTGGGATGCAGAGTCTTTGTCTGGCCCTCGAACAGTAGATGTGTATATGACCAAGATTCGTGACAAGATGTCTGCATGTGAGGATTTCGAAATCGTAACAGTACATGGACTTGGATACAAAGCCGTAATTAAATAGATGATGTTTGGATGACATAAAACAAAAATGTATAAGATGAGGGATAGGGTATGAAAAAGAATATCATTCGCTGGCTGAGCCGATTTGGCATGGGAATTGCACTATTTAGTTTTATCATAATATGCAATTTTATCTTGTTTTTTAGTTATGAACAGAAATCTCATTTTGAAGGAAATTACGGAACTGTAATTATTATAGGAAACATCGTATTTTTGGCAATACTTTTTACGATAGCAGATAGCGTTTATCATTATGTGAGTGTAAAGAAACCAATGAAACGTATTCGAAAGGATTTGGACAAGGTCATTGCAGGGGATTTTTCTGTTCGCATTGATTACATCAAGGGACCAGAGAGTGGAAATGAAATTGATGACGTTATCAAACTTTTGAATGATGTGATACAAGAACTATCTGGTGTAGAAACCTTACGCACCGATTTTATTGCAAATGTATCTCACGAGTTAAAGACACCAATGGCGGTGATGCAAAATTATGGAACCCTGCTGCAGGCAAATGAGCTGCCGGATAGAACCCGCATCGAATATGGCAAAGCCATTGCAGAGCAGACCAGACGTTTATCGGCTTTGGTTACCAATATTTTAAAAATGAACAAGCTGGAAAATCAGCAGATTTATCCAAATACCGAGGTGTATGATATCGGTGAGCATTTATGTGAATGTATGCTTGAGCATGAAGCAATCTGGGAAGAAAAGGGGATAGAAATTGAGACGGATATCGAAGAAGAACTTTTCGTGGAAGCAGATAAAGAGCTTTTGAGTCTTGTTTGGAACAACCTCTTTTCCAATGCACTGAAATTTACGGAAGCAGGCGGCGTCGTATCTTTGCGTGCCTATGCAGATGAAGCATTTGTTTATGTGGAAGTAAAGGATACCGGTTGTGGTATGAGCCCGGAAACAGGTGCAAATATCTTTAAAAAGTTTTATCAAGGAGATACTTCCCATGCCACAAAAGGAAATGGTCTTGGGCTTGCATTGGTGAAACGAGTGATTGATATCTGTAAAGGTGAGATAAGCGTAGCAAGTCAGTTGGGCAAAGGCAGTACTTTTACAGTGTGTCTGCACCGGGCAAAATAAAAAATGAGAAGCCGGTCAAATGACCTGCTTCTCATTTTTAAAGATTTAAGTCTGGTGCTCCATTACATCCCCTGTCATTTAATTTGTTCTTATTGCAGACAACAGAAATATCTGGTTCGACATATGTTTTGTCATCTTCATTGAGAAAGACTGCAAATGGGGCAGAGTAGACTTCACAATTTCCTTTTTTAGATTTAATATGATTATTGATAATTGTGTATAGTTCCCCGGATGTTTTTTGATGTATTCTGCTTGGCGGTGCCATATTGTAGATTTTGCCGTCAATCAGTTCTGCACGTTGTCCTTCTGGAAGAGAGTAGATGTAGTCGATTGTGTATGTGTCATTTTCCAATAGTGGCATAGAAAATTCCTTTCTTGAAGATATATATTGTTATTTAATTGTTCCAATCAATATCTTCAGCGTTAATATATTCGCCGTTTCCAGCATATTCAGTCATCTTCCGTGTTTGTCTGCATTCATTATTACACGTTTTGTGAAAAAAACAATAAAATCATCATAAAACATCAAGGCTAAAAAATCTAATTTTTAACAAAATTTTAACATCTTCCAAACATTTCCCAAATATCCACCATGTATTATCACATCATCAAGAGAATACAAGGGGGAAGACATATGGCAGATTATTTAATAGATAGAGAAAGCTTCGCATTCACTTATTCCGCAAAACAGCAGGAGGAAGTAGAGCGAATCAGAAATAAATATCTTCCAAAAGAAGAAAGCAAAATGGAACAGCTTATCCGTTTAGACAAGCAGGCAGAACGCCCGGGAACGATAGCATCAATTGTGGTAGGTGTTTTAGGGACATTGATTCTTGGCGTGGGTATGTGTTGTACCTTGGTTTGGAATAGCTGCATAGAAATTTTTATTGCAGGAATCGTTATCGGCATTATCGGAATTATAATGACATGTATGGCTTATCCGATTTACAAAAAAATCACAGAAAAAGAACGTGCAAAAATAGCAGAACAGATTATTGCTCTGAGCAATGAACTTTCTTTGAGATAAATAGAAAAACAGATAACTGTAAAAGCAAATAAAAAGGAGAAAATGAGTATGAAAACAGTATGTGTTATCACAGGTGGTGGCAGCGGTATGGGACTTGCAGCAGCAAAATGCATGCCAAAAGAAAAAATTATCGTAGTAACAGGACGTACCATGTCCAAGCTTGAAAAAGCCGTAAAAGAATTAGAAGCGTTAGGCTACGAAGCGTATGCAAAGACATGTGATACTTCCAATAGACAGCAGGTTCGGGAATTAGCAAAATATGCGGCAAGCCTTGGTGAAATCAAAAATGTAATCAACTCTGCAGGTTTATCACCAGCTATGGCAAAACCGGAACAGCTCATTCGTGTAAATGCACTTGGAACTGTATACGTAAACGAGGAATTTTCAAAATTTATGAAAGCAGGCAGTGTTATCGTAGATGTTTCTTCGAACTCCGCATATATTTTACCTTCTATCGTAGTAAACAAAAAAGTATTTGCGCTTGCAGATAAAGATGAAGCCTTATTTGTAAAGAAAATCCTTACACTTCCAAATATGTTAAAGGGCTATCAGGCATCAGGACTTGCTTATGGTCTTTCTAAGAAATTCGTTATCTGGTATGCAGCAAAGTCAGCACAGGATCTTGGTGCAAAAGGTATCCGTGTATGCTCTTTAAGCCCGGGACTTATCGCTACAGACATGGGTAATCTCGAAGCAGAAGAAGGCGGAGATCTTATCAAAACAACTGCTGAAAAGCGTATGGGTAAACCGGAAGAACTTGGGTTTGCGATTGCAACCGTAGCAGATGAAAGAAATGGTTATCTTGCAGGCGTTGACGTATTAGTTGACGGTGGCAGTATAACAGGAAAAGAATTTGTAAAATAAATGTAACTATTCAGGTACTGAATAATTACTCGTAGAGGATATTGATTTGTATATTGAAGCACGACAGGTTTCGCTGGTTTAAGATATGGGGAGAAAATAGACAAATTTAAACCTATCGAATTAGATAGGTTTTAAAAGAAAGTAAGAGTGAAATTTGAAGCTTACAAAGAAAAGCAAATGATATAAGCCCTATAATTGTGTAACACCGATATAATTATAGGGCTTATTCGATTTATATTAAAACGTTATTTTTTTGAAGTTTCTTATATACATATGCAAGATAGATTAAATGAATAATTGTTACTACAATTACTGTTGGAATCGCTTTTCCAATTCCCATAGCAATACAAGTAATTAATGCATATACATGGAAGAAAACAGGCATCCAGAACATAAGACCATCTTTTTTCAAATCAACAGGCTGGTCATATTTTGCATATTTCAAGACAAGGAAAATACTTATGCCGAAGTTAATGCAAAGCATAACAAGTTCTGCGGTCTTGTTGTACATTTCTACAAATGGTACACCAAAGATAAGGAACTGGTTAATAGTTACCAAGCAAAGTAATGTACCTAAAGTAGAAAGGAATGGATAAGCATAGCCAATCCATGCTTTTTGTTTTTTTTCATACATATTACGACCTAACTGAACGAATAGTAAGAAGAACAGTACCATTGTAAACCATCCAGAGAAATTGAAGAATGGAATACCTACGATACCACCCTCGTAATGAGTTGTCCAGTTCCACTGACCTTCTAATTCGCCAGAGATGGTATGTAAGTCGTATACGGAAGCAGGGTCTAAGGTCATATCTTGTACAGAGGATAAGAGACCTGCTCCGAATGGAATTACCCATACAGGAACATGAATGCGTTCCATCAAGAGCATTGTCATATATACAATGGCTCCTTCAATAAATAAAATAGAAAATGGAACTTTTCCAAACATCATAGTTCTTCCCAGACTGTAGTCATAGATGTTCTGCCAAACACCGATGTTTTCAAAAAGACCAGCAGCAAGCATATAGCAAAGAATTTCTAATGAACGCTGAACTGGTTTGTTGCTTTTCCATGCATGGATAAAGCAGATAAGAATCAGGATAAATCCTATAATTTCGTTGAGAAACCAACTGATAGGTGTACCAAGTTTCGAGAAATTAGTAGAGTGTTGAAAAAAATGGAATTTTCTTTTTGTCTGACCCATCTCCGAATGATGATGACACAGAGCATTTTGTAGATGAATATATGCAGATGAAAAAAGATGGACATATTAAGTTTTATACAAAAGATGAATGGAAAGAAATAGGTAATTCGGTTGATTTGATGTGTGTTGATAATTTTGAGACTAAAATTCGTTTTCCAAGAAAAAAGATACAGCTTTGGAGTTTGATGATATCATTAGTAGACACCTATAATTGAGCAAATTCAAAATATTGCACAATTTTATATCGTAAAAGTGCCATTTTGTGTCTATGCAAAAAAAATTTATTTTGAGACACAAAATTTCTTAAAATTTGTGTCTATGCAAAAAAATTCCTCTCCAAGACACAAAATCAGCCCTTTTTTAGAAAAAATCTCTGATTTTTTTAATTTTCTGCTGATTTTTCTTATTTTTTGTGTCTTACATACCAAAAATTTTGTATAGACACAATTTGCCTGTGTCTGAAAAACAATTTTTTCTGTATAGACACAATTGTAATTTATCTGACATAGAACGCTTATTTGCTTTAAAAAATAATAGCTGAGATAGTGAAAACCAAGCCATCTTATATAACTATTGAGGATTTGAATGTAAAAGGGATGATGAAGAACAGGCATCTTTCGAAAACA
>CAYVGA010000019.1:0-23857 GCA_964449855.1 uncultured Lachnobacterium sp. | reverse complement strand
CAAATGGCTGTCCGCCACCAGCGATACATCCGCCCGGACATCCCATGATTTCGATAAAGTGATATTTTGATTTACCTGCACGGATATCGTCAAGTAATACTTTTGCATTCTTCATACCGTGAGCGATGGCTACGTTTACAACAGTTCCGTTGATGTCGAGAGATGCTTCACGGATGCCTTCAAAACCACGAACCTGTTCAAATTTGATAGCTTCATGTTCTTGACCTGTAAGTACGAAGTATACGGTACGAAGTGCTGCTTCCATAACACCACCGGTTACACCAAAGATAACACCAGCACCTGTATATTCACCCATAAGGTCCTGATCAAATTCTTCGTCCGGAAGACGGTTGAACATGATACCCGCACGTTTAATCATACGAGCAAGTTCACGAGTCGTAAGAACTGCATCTACGTCTTTCATGCCGTCAACCTGCATCTGTTCACGTTCTTTTTCGTCTTTCTTTGCTGTACATGGCATGATGGATACGACAAAGATATCCTTTGGAGCCAAGTCATTCTTGTCAGCATAATAAGATTTGATAATCGCACCCTGCATCTGGTGTGGTGATTTACATGTAGAAAGATGTGGAAGTAAATCACTGTAATTATATTCTGCATAATTTACCCATCCTGGTGAGCAGGATGTAATCATTGGTAATGTGCCGCCTTCCTGAATTCTAGCAAGAAGTTCTGTTCCTTCTTCCATGATGGTAAGGTCGGCTGCAAAGTTTGTATCGTAAACTTTGTGGAAACCAAGACGTTTTAACGCTGCTACCATCTTTCCTGTTACAGGAGTACCGATTGGCATACCAAATTCTTCACCAAGCGCTGCACGCACTGCTGGAGCTGTCTGTACTACAACATGTTTACCGGCTTTAAATGCTGCATCGACTTTGCCGATTTCTGATTTTTCCATTAATGCACCTGTTGGACATACGCTGACACACTGACCACAAAGGATACATGGTGAGTTTGCAAATGAACGGTCTTCTGCCGGTCCAACAATTGTCTTAAATCCACGGTTCTGGAACCCAAGGATACCAAGACCATGTGCGTTTTCACAACGAGCTACACAACGTCCACAAAGGATACATTTGGAAGTATCACGGATAATGGATGGTGTTAACTGGTCTAAAGTTGTAGGTGTTTTTATACCCTGATAACGGCCTTCACGTGCACCTGTTACAGCAGCTACGTGTAAAAGTTCACACTGACCATTCTTGTCACACTGCTGACAATTCTGGTTGTGGTTTGATAATAATAATTCTACAGAGGCACGACGTGCTTCTGTTGCTTTGGTACCGGAAATACGAATATCCATACCTTCACTTACCGGGTTTACACAAGAAGCTACAAGACCTCTTGCACCAGCTACTTCTACTAAACAAACACGGCAAGAACCATTGGAACATTCGCCATGATTAAATGCACATAAAGATGGAATCTCATATCCACATGCCTTTGCAGCTTCGAGGATTGTCATACCCTCTTCTACCTGATAGGAGACACCTTCAATTTTAATATTAATTTTTGCCATTTGACTGCCCTCCTAATTACTGTTTCTCAATTGCTGCGAATTTACATGTATCAATACAAGCACCACACTTAATACACTTAGTCGGATCAATCTGGAAAGATGCAAGTTTCTTACCAGGGGCTGTGTAATCTGTTCTTGCAATCGCACTTGCAGGACACATCTTCGCACACATACTACAGCCAAAGCACTTATCCTGAACGATAGCGTAACGCATAAGATTCTTACAAATCTTGGCAGGACATTTCTTGTCAACAATATGAGCAATATATTCGTCTCTAAAGTTACGAAGTGTAGACATAATAGGATTTGCTGCAGTCTGTCCAAGTGCACATAATGAGTTCGCCTGTACTGCCTGTCCTAATTCTTCCAATTCTTCCAAATCCTGCATTGTACCATTACCTTCTGTGATACGAGTAAGGATTTCAAGCATTCTCTTTGTACCGATACGGCATGGAGAACATTTACCACAGGATTCGTCACAAATGAATTCCATGTAGAATTTCGCAACGTCAACCATGCAGTTGTCTTCGTCCATAACAATCGCACCACCAGAACCCATCATAGAGCCTTTTGCTACTAAGTTATCGAAATCAATTGGTTCATCCAAATGAGCCGCTGTTAAACATCCACCGGATGGTCCACCGGTCTGAATTGCTTTGAATTCTTTATCATCCGGAATACCACCACCGATATCATAAATAAGTTCACGGAGTGTTGTTCCCATAGGAACTTCTACAAGACCAACGTTATTTACTTTACCACCTAAAGCGAATACTTTTGTACCTTTTGATTTTTCAGTACCGCAAGCTGCGAATTCCTGTGCACCTTCACGTAAAATATAAGGAACACATGCAAGTGTTTCTACGTTGTTTACGATGGTTGGTTTGCCCCAAAGACCTTTTACAGCTGGGAAAGGTGGACGTGGACGTGGCATACCTCTCTTACCTTCGATAGAGTTCAGAAGAGCTGTTTCTTCACCACATACGAATGCACCAGCACCCAAACGGATATTTGCCTGGAAACTAAATCCGGAACCCATAATATTTTCACCTAAAACGCCTGCTTCATTCATCTGCTGGATCGCATTACGTAAACGATTTACAGCGATAGGATATTCTGCACGTACATAGAAATAACCTTCCGAAGCACCAATCGCATAACCTGCAATCATCATACCTTCAATAACTGCAAATGGATTTCCTTCCAAGATGGAACGGTCCATGAATGCGCCCGGGTCACCTTCGTCACCATTACATACAACATATTTCTGATCTGCTTCTGTTGCATAAGCAAAAGACCATTTACGACCAGCCGGGAAACCACCGCCCCCACGGCCACGAAGACCGGAAGCTAAGATTTCATCTAACACTTCCTGCTGCGTCATAGATAATGCACGTTTTAAACCAACGAATGCACCTTTACCCATCGCTTCATCAATATTTTCCGGATTGATAACACCACAGCCATGAAGTGCAATTCTCTTCTGTTTTTTATAGAAGTTGATATCTTCCTGTTTTACTACTTTTTCCTGAGTAGCTGGATCCACGTAAAGAAGACGTTCTACGATTTCGCCACCAATAATGTCTTTTTCAAAGATTTCTTCTACATCTTCAATCTGTACAAGACGATAAAGTGTATCTTCCGGATAAATCTTTACGAATGGTCCCTGTGAACAGAAACCGAAACATCCTACGATATTTACAGTTACTTTGTCATTCATATCCTTTGCATCAATTAATGCCTGAAATTTATCTTTGATTTCCAAAGAGTTGGATGAAATACATCCGGTACCACCACATAAAAGAATGGCACGTTTTCCATTGGAACCATCTAATTTACTATTTAATGCCTCTTCACAGGCGCAAATCTTTGTACTTAATTCATCAAATGTTTTCATTAGTTTGCACCTCCTAAAGCACGATATTCTTCTACGATTGGTTCTACCATATCAACCGTAAGTTTTGGATACACTTTACCGTTGATGGTAACTGCCGGTGCAATACCACAAGCACCAATACAACGCAAAGCATCAATGGTAAATAAACCATCTTCTGATGTCTCACCAGGTCCAATTCCAATAAGCTCCGAGAACTTATCGATAATCTGCTGTGCACCTTTTACATAACATGCTGTTCCCAAGCAGCATCCGATTACATATTTTCCCTTTGGTTCCAAAGAGAAAAATGAGTAGAATGTAACTACTCCATAAATTTCTGCTACGGAAATACCTGTTTTTTCTGATACAATCTGCTGAACATCCAAAGGAATATATCCATATTCATTCTGAATGTCACTTAAAATCATCATAAGCGGAGTCTTTTCATTTGCGTATCTATCACAGATTTCGCAAATGGTCTTCACCCCTGCTTCACTTATCTTTGCCATTATACCCCTCCTAATTATTCACTACGTTCATAATTATGATTCGCAAATCCATGAGTATCAGCTTCGCTGATAGGATTTGCTCACACTTGAATCACATTCATACGGAAAAAACAGCAAGTGTTTTTTCTGAATCATAATCTTCTTAGAAATGAGCCGCCCTTAAGGTCTTAAACTCATACCACCTTCAAGAATGATGGTTTCACCTGTCATAAACTTGAAGTCCGGTCCTGCTAACTGTACACATACACGGCCAATTTCTAATTCTGGATCACCCATATGTCCCATTGGCGGCATAGGCCAGTTTTTCTTAAAACTCTGTGGATATGCCTTTGCATATTTTTCCATCTGAACCGTCCATGCAAGTGGACAGATACTGTTTACATTGATGCCGTCTTCTGCCCATTCTGTAGCAGCTACACGAGAAAGTGCTCGAATACCTTCTTTTGCAGCACCATTTGCAGCCTGACCAAGACCACCGGACATACCGGCACTGGATGCGAAGTTAATAACGGAACCTTTTGAGGCTACCAAATATGGATAGCAGGCTTTCATATAGTAGAAAGCACCATATAAACCAGAATAAATTGCTAAATCAAACTGTTCTGTTGTATGTACCGCAAGTGGAACCCCGGCTTCGGAAGCCTGTGCACAGTTGATTAATACATCAATGCCACCAAAAGTATCTACCGTCTGTTTTATTACGTTATCAACGAGTTCTTCACAATCTGCTTCTTTACGAATATTTGCTACGAACGTCAACACTTTAATTCCATAGAGTCGCTCTAACTCTTCTTTGGCATCCAATAATTTTTGCTCTGTACGTCCAGTCAGAACAAGATTACAGCCTTCTTTTGCATATGCAGTCGCAATACCATAACCGATAGAACCACAACTGCCATCTTTTAAAACTGCACGGCCACCACCTGTAATGATAGCTGTCTTACCTTTTAAATGACCCATAATACATCCTCCTACATTTTATCGCACAAATATCAATTTTAAAAATTATACCATTAGATGGAAAAAAAAGATATCGAAAAAGGCCGAAAAACCCCATGTTTCGTAAACTTTCGGGATTTTCGGCCTTTAAAAACATAATAAGATTAGTTTATATGAATTTTATAAAAAGTTAGACTAATAAATAAACAAAATATACTGCATATCCGAGTAACATCACAATTGCCCAAGGACGAGTCAGTTCTTTTCTTTTGATAGTTGCTACCCAAAGAAGTACGCCAGCCGCAACTGCAATGATACCATCAATCAAAAATGTTGGCTGATATGGGACTGGTGTGATTAATGCACTTGTTCCTAATACAAATAAAATATTAAAAATGTTAGAACCCACAATATTCCCAATCGCAATATCTGCATTTCCCTTTTTGGCTGCGGTAACAGATGCCACCAATTCCGGAAGAGAGGTGCCTAACGCTACAATGGTAAGACCAATGAAACGTTCCGAAATACCAACTGCTTCTGCAATGGCAGTTGCTGCATTTACGGAAATATTTGCTCCCCATACGACAACTGCACCACCTGCGAGAATAAATAAGATTAATTTCCAAACCGGTCTGTCTTCTGCCGCCTCTTCTTCTGTTCCTTTTTTTGCCAGCACATAGAGATATGCCAGATATGCAATAAAGCAAATCCAGAAAATAATACCCTCTACAAAAGTAAGTTCATTTCCAGACATCCCCAATACAAGTAAAAGTACTGTAATTGCCAGCATAAATGGCATTTCAACCATAAGTGTCGACTTCTGCACTGCCACAGTTGTAATAAAACCTGTAATACCAAGAATGATTAAAATATTTAAAATATTAGAACCAACTACATTACCAATTGAAATATCTGCCGCACCATTTAAGGCACCTGTAATAGATACTGCCGCTTCCGGAGCAGATGTTCCCATAGCTACGATAGTAAGGCCTACTACCAATTGAGGAATACCAAATTTTGTAGCAATACCTGCGGCACCATCTACGAAATAGTCAGCACCTTTTACCAACATTGTAAAACCAATTACTAATAAACCAATTTGTAATAATAATTCCATGCAATATTCTCCTTCTCTACTTAATCCTAGTCAAATAATGAAGTACCATATTTTGCTTTTCTATAAAATTTCATTGAGATTGTAGCAATCGCCTCATAAATAACATAAAGCGTTGGGAAACCACCTACTATAATGCCAAACAAAATTACTAAAATTTCTACCATAAAATGCTCCTTCCATCTTTTCAATTCATAAAGAAATTATGCCAAAACTACTTTTAACATATCTTATTCCTTCATTCAACTAAAAGACGGTTAAGAACCCAACATCAACTTTTACCAAATCTTTACACTGGTAATTTTACTTTAATTATCTTCTCCAATACGATAACCAACACCCAATTCATTGATAATGTATTTGTTATCACCTGGAACACTTCCTATTTTTTTTCTGATATTTGCCATATTTACCTGAAGTTTCTTCGTACCGCCATCATCGGCAGGTCCCCATATTTTTCGTATGATTGCTGCGTAGGTCAAAACCTTACCCTGATTCTGAGAAAGCACTTCCAAAATATTATATTCTGTTCGAGTCAGTTTGACCTCCACACCACTAATGGATACAATTCGACGAGCATAATCAATCTCCATATCATGCAAATGAAACTTACCATCGAATATTCCTTCTACTTCTACCGAACGGCGGTCACGCAAAGCTGCTCGTACCCTTGCCATAAGCTCTGCATTTCCAAATGGTTTTGTAATATAATCATTTGCACCTAAATCCAAAGCCAATACCTTATCATTTTCATTGCTGCGTGCAGAAACCACAAGAATCGGTGTAGTATCTGTCTGACGAATTGTTTTTATAAACTCAAGTCCATCTTTATCCGGCAGCCCCAAATCCAAAATTACCAAATCCGGAACATAGGAATGCATCATTGTAATTCCATCTCTACATGTCCCCTCTAACAAAACCTGATAACCATTCGTAACAAGAATTGTTTCCAGCAAATTACAAATATTTATTTCATCCTCTATAACCAGTATTTTAAATTTATTATTACTCATTTATATCCTCCATCTCAAGCATGAAACCAAACAAAGCTCCGCCCTCAGGCCTGTTTTCTGCATAAATTCTTCCACCATGTGCCTTTATAATTGTAGAGCAAACAGTCAGACCAATTCCCATGTTATTTCGACTGCCATCCGTCGGAACACCTTCTTCTCTCGTTAAACAGCCTGTAAACAAATGCTGCATTCTTTCCTCCGGAATACCACATCCATTATCCATTATCTCAAACACAGCTATTTTATTTTCTATATGCACACTTATTATTAACTCCGTTAAACCGAATGCATGTATTACTGCATTTTCCATGATATTCATCAATACCTGCTGAATCAAAATTGCATCCATAGGAATACTGATAAATTCATCCGGTACATTTATTTTTACTTTTTGATCCGGATAATGTTTCTTAAACTTTACGATGACGGAATCCAATAATTCTTCTAGTACCACAGGCTCTTTCGCAATCTTTGCAACACTATCATCAATTTTTGTAACCGAAAGCAGATTTTCCACCATTCGTATCAGCCACTGTGCATCTTCATGGATTTCTCCCAGCAGATGTAATTGCTTCTCCTTACTAATAGAATCATAATTCTCCATAATTACAGATGCAGATCCATAAATGGATGTTAAAGGTGTACGCAAATCATGGGAAACTGCACGAAGCAGATTCCCTCTCATTCTTTCTTTTTCACTTTCTGCCTTAATTTTTTCTTTCTGTTTAATCTGGGTCGTAAGTGAACTTGTCATAATCGCAATTACAAGCATTACCACTGCCGCAAACATATTTACCGGTGTAATAAAATCTATTTTAAAATATGGAGCCGTAAATGCAAAATTTACCAGCATAACACCCACAAGTGATGCCAGAATACCCCATACATATCCTTCCGTCTGCAAAGACACAAAGAAAATACCTAATACAAATACTGTCGGCACCAAAGTATCTGTCTCAAATTCAAACTGTATATAATAACTGAGGAAATACGTTAGCAACAGAATAAATAAGGAAAACAAAAAATCTTTTACAATCTGTTTGTATCTTATCATTTTCCTTGCCTCCAAACATTTCTATTTTACTCTTCCAATAAACGTAAACCTGCTGTATCACTTACCGGCAATGAGAAACAAATAGCTTTTGCCTTAGAATTTAAGCCCGCTCTTTCCATAACAGCTTTCATAATCGCATTTTTTTCTTTTGTTTTTGAAACAATGTATACAATTTCTTTTTCATCAGCAATGGTTACACCCATAAATTTGTTTGCGACTTCACCCGCTGTACCTTTTGCATGGATAACCGTTCCGCCATATGCTCCGGCTTCACGCGCAGCATCCATAATGATATCGGTATATCCCTGCTGTGAAATTACTACAATAAGTTCATACTCTGTATTTTTCAAAGTGGATTCCTCCTGTTTTTGATAATCTGTTTTTTCTAAAAGAAACTCTAATGTTTTTCGTCCGCCAACACTACTGAGTGGAATGGTAAATGCAATTCCTCCGCCAGGAGCATCAATGCGTAATTTCCTCTGCAGCTGCTTTTTTACAGCTCGCCAGGTTTCTTCTTCCACGACAGATATCGCTACAGCCTTTTCCACGGAATCCAAACCTAGATAATCCATTATTTCGTTGGAAGCTGTACCATACCCAAGTGTCACATACATAATATGCAAATCATTTTCACGATAAAGCGATAAATACTTTTCGATGATTTTTCTATCCACAATTGTGGTCATTAAATATATATTTCCCATATAAACCTCATTTCCAAAGTATTATAATTCGCAAACCCATGAGAAATCTGCTTCGCAGATGGGTTTGCTCACTCCTGAATAGTTACTATAATTCAATAATTTCCATATCTTCCGCAGTAAACACAACCTCTTTTGGAAGTTTGCTTTCTTTAATTCGGAAAATAAGTCCCATGGTCTGAATAGTAATTAAAGGTGTCATGGCAACCATTGAAACAATACCAAATGCATCGGTAATAATATTTCCACCAAGGGCTTCACAAGCACCCATTGCAAATGGAAGCAGGAAAGTCGCAGTCATAGGTCCGGAAGCAACACCACCTGAGTCAAATGCAATCGCTGTAAAAAGCTTTGGTACAAAGAAAGTCAGTATCAAAGCTATAAAATAGCCAGGTACAATGAAATACAAAATTGAAATACCTGTCAATACTCGAATCATCGCAAGACCAACAGATGCAGCTACACCAAGGGAAAGTGCCATCCCCATAGCCTTTGCAGAAATTGCCCCAGAGGTAATTTCCTCTACCTGTTTCGTAAGCACGTATACTGCCGGTTCTGCTTTTACGATGAAATAACCAATGAGCATACCAAGCGGTACAATAATCCAAGCATAAGGCAGCTGTGCGATTGTCTGGCCAAGATAATTACCTGCTGGCATAAAACCTACATTTACGCCGGTAAGGAAAAGCACAAGACCAATATAAGTTTCTAATAAGCCTACTCCTATCTTAATCAAAGTATGTTTGTTAATATCACGGCTTATCAACTCAAAAACACCAAAGAAGAACACAATAGGAAAAATGGAAACTGCCATTTCTTCTATATAATGTGGCAATTCCTGTGCAAATAATTTACCTATATCCACTGTATTATCTAAAATATGAATGGATTCAGATACCGCTTCTGCAGAACCAGGTGTAAAAATCATACCTAAGATTAATACTGCAAGAATCGGTCCGATAGAACAAAGTGCAACAAGACCGAAAGAATCGTCCTCTGCATGTCTATCACTTCGGATGGCTGCAATACCTACACCAAATGACATGATGAATGGTACCGTCATAGGTCCTGTCGTTACACCACCGGAATCAAATGCAATGGCTAAAAAATCTGCCGGTACAAACATGGCAAGCACAAAAATAATACCATAAAATACTAATAATATGTATGCAAGCGGAATTCCCAAAAGCATACGCAAAACAGAAAGCACCAGAAATGCTCCTACACCTACAGAAACAGCTAAAATTAAGGTCATATTAGGTATGGATGGAACCTGCTGTGCCAGCACCTGTAAATCCGGTTCAGAAATAGTAATTACCATACCCATAACAAAACTGATAAGTACCATAACAATTACATTTTTCGAACGCGTCATAATAGAACCTACACGTTCACCAATTGGTGTCATGGAACTTTCTACACCAACATTAAAAAGCAGCATTCCCAGTATAAGCAAAACTGCACCAATGAGAAAAGTCACAAGGATGCTGGGTGGGATTGGCGTAATAGTAAAGCAAAGCACCAATACGATTGCTAAAATTGGGAAAACTGCTTTTATCGTTTCCAAGAATTTCTCTTTAAATTTAGAATGATTTAAAAACAAAACCTCTACCCCTTTCAAAATATTATAATCTTTTTTATTATATCGCAAATTCCGGTTAAGATTCAGTAAAGATTATTATTAAAGGGTGTTTCAAATACATATCTAAAACACCCTCTAAAATTATTATTTAATTCTTACACACGCTTGTGCAATATTCAAAACATGATCTCCAATACGTTCAAAATCCGTTAAAAGCTCAGAATACAGAATACAAGCCTCTTCGCTACAGCGTCCTTCACGCATACGCTGTAAATGGTGCTCTCTGTAATTCTTTGTCATATCGTCAATCTGTTGTTCCATTGCTGCAATCTCAGAAAGCCATCCTGCCATATCTTCTTCTTTTTGAAGCACTTTAGAAATCGCTTTCTGTGTAATATCACGCATAGACATAATTTCTTTTTTCGCATTATCAGAGAAAACAACACCCTGTTTTTTAATCATAGGCAGATACTCTCCGATATTCATTGCATGGTCACCAATTCGTTCAATATTTCCTGTAATTACAAAATACTGTTCAAAACTTGTTACATTTTCACCACTGCTGCTACTTACTAATATTTTCGAAATATACTGAGAAATATCCTTATTTAGAGTATCTATCATTTTTTCTGACTCCGCAGCTTCTTTTAACGCTGCTGAATCATTATTAATTACAGCATCAAAACATCTGCCAACATTCTGATTTGCCAATACCAGCATTCGTTCTATTTCCTGACGAAGCAAATCCATATGAATGGCATCTGCACCAAGCTGTGTTCTATTACGACCAAATTCTTTATTTAATGAACCAAGAAGAGAGATTTTTTCTTTATCTTCCGGTGCATCTGGCAGAATCATTGTAGCCGCTTTAGCAAGAAGTGTTCCAAAAGGCACCAGCATAACTGTAGTTGCAATATTAAATATTGTATGCATATTTGCAATCTGTGCCGCAGGTCTTCCAACTGCTGTAGCAGCTACAACATCTGCAATAGGAATAGATAAACAAAGAATTGTGAAAACTGCTGTACCAATTAAGTTAAACATCAAATGAATGATTGTTGTTCTTTTCGCACTGCGGTTTGTTCCAATGGAAGCAAGTACCGCTGTAATACATGTACCAATATTCATACCGAAAAGTACAAATACTGCACTAGAGAAAGGCAACAGTCCACTTGCTGCAAGTGTCTGTAAAATACCAACCGATGCCGATGAAGACTGAATAACTGCAGTAAATACTGCACCAGCAATAATACCTAACACCGGATTTGAAAATGAGGTCATTAACTCAATAAATACAGGTGAACTTTGTAATGGTTTCATGGCTGCTCCCATCATATCCATGCCGATAAAAAGCACACCAAATCCTGCTAAAATTCCTCCAACATAATGCATTTTCGGATTCTTCAAAAATACAATCATTGCCACACCTATAAATGCGATAAGTGGAGCAAACATTCCGATATCAAGTGCTACCAACTGTCCTGTGATGGTAGTACCAATATTCGCACCCATAATAATCCAAACAGCCTGCTGTAAAGTCATCATACCTGAGTTTACAAACCCAACTACCATAACCGTTGTCGCGGATGAAGACTGAATGACTGCTGTAATCAACGCCCCTACAAGAACCCCAATAAAACGGTTTGCTGTCAGCTTTTCCAATATACGTTCCATGCGGTCCCCCGCCACATTCTCCAGTCCGTCACTCATCATCTGCATACCGTACAAAAATAATGCCAGACCGCCTAACAAGCCAAACAAATCTGTAATAGCCATGTTTTCCTCCTAAAATAGTAAAATTTCTTTTTATTATTTGAAATGCTGATTATAGTTTTCCTAATCGCATCCTTCTTCATCCTACCTTTTAAATTTTTCATCGTCAATGGTATCACCGCCTTCTTAACTACATCTTTACCTTTTTAAAAACAATAGAAAAATTGTAACCGTAACACTGTTAGGAAAAATTCTCACAAATACAGTTGACTTGCATACAAATATTCTTTATTCTAAAGATAATATGTTTTTAGGAGGAATGGATAATGTTATTATCACAAAATTTAGTAAAAGAAGCATTATGGAAAGCATCATCCACAGGTGCGGATTATGCCGAAGTATTTGCAGAATACACAAATTCAAAAACCATCAGCATGGTATCCTCAAAGGTTGACAAAATTGCCGATGGCATTATTTCCGGTGTAGGTATTCGTATTTTCAAAGGTACCAGATGTGTATCCGGTTCTACCTCTTCCCTCTCACCAGAAGCCGTTTTAAATTGTGCTCAGAAAGTTGCAGACGCCTTGATTGGTACTCGTGAAATGGAAACCATCGTTCTCCGCGAACGTCGTTTCGGTGACATTCACCCAATCCGCATTGTTCCTGCTTCTGTAGAAAATGCAGTAAAAATTGACTTAATGAGAGAAGCTTCTGAAACAGCAAAAAACTATCATTCTGATATTGCTCAGGTTACCGCAAACTTCCTTGATGTTGACCACAACATTATGATTGCAACAACCGAAGGCTTACTTGCAGAAGACAGACAGATTCGTACCCGTATGGCTGTTAGTGCTGTTGCAAGCAAAAACGGAGAAAATCAGACAGGTTCCTGCTCTCCTGGCGGACGTATGGGCATGGAATTCTATGAAATCCATAACCCAAAAGAAATCGGTGAGGAAGCAGCTCGTCAGGCTATGGTTATGATTAATGCAGGTTACATTCCGGCAGGCAAAATGCCGGTTGCTATCGGAAACGGATTCGGTGGTGTTATCTTCCACGAAGCTTGCGGACACGGTTTAGAAGCCTCCGGTGTTGCTTTGGGACAGTCCGTATTTGCAGGAAAACTCGGCGAAAAGATTGCCAACGAAAAAGTAACTGCTATTGATGATGGTACAATTCCAAACGGATGGGGTTCTATCAATATCGATGATGAAGGTACACCATCTCAGAAAAATGTATTGATTGAAAATGGTATCTTGAAATCATACATGGTAGACAAATTAAACGGCCGTCGTATGGGTATGGCTTCTACCGGTAACAACCGTCGTCAGAGCTATGCATACGAACCAACTTCTCGTATGACAAATACCTTTATCGCAGAGGGCACAGACAAAAACGAAGACATCATTGCATCTATCGAATACGGTCTCTTTGCAAAATCTATGGGCGGTGGTTCTGTAAATCCGGCAACCGGCGATTTCAACTTCGCAGTAAACGAAGGCTATATCGTTCGTAATGGTCAGATTTGTGAAGCCGTTCGTGGTGCTACTTTGATTGGCAAAGGCTCCGAAATCCTTATGGATATTGATATGGTGGGACAGAACTTAGAACGTGCACAGGGTATGTGTGGTGCATCTTCCGGAAGTATTCCAACAGACGTTGGACAGCCAATGATTCGTGTGTCTTCTATTACTGTAGGCGGACGCTAGAATAGAATAGTTACAACCAATTTACTTTTTTAGAAAGGAAAATCCACTTATCTTATTTTGAAATAATTGGATGCATATAGATTTTATGAATTATCAGGAATTTAAAAACGCAGTTGTGAAATATGCAACTGAAAACGATATAAAAGACTATGAATTATATTATAGCAAATCCGACGAAACCAGCGTTGAAATCTTCAAAACCGAAGTAAAAGGTTTCAATTCCGTAAACGCTATGGGCATCTGCTTCCGTTGTAATGTAAACGGACAGACCGGTTATGCTTCTACTGAAAACATGACCGAAGAAGAAGCTGCATCTATCGTAGTTCGCGCAATCGAAAACGCAAAATCTTTAGAAAGCGAGGCTCCTTCATTCATACACAAACTTGGTGACACTTATGCAGTAGTGGAAACAGAAGAATCTGCTTCACCTGCAGCTTCTGAACTTGTAGATTTTGCTTTGGACTTACAAAAAGAAATCTATGCACAGGACGAACGTGTCATCGACGGCACACAGGCAATCGCAGGTTGTGCCACTTCAGAAAGAGCCATCTACAATTCCAACGGCATTGATTTAGTAGACAATGCTGCCATTGAATACTGTTATGGATATGCTATCGTGTCTGACGGAAAGGAAATGTACACAGGTTTCGAACTTACTTCCGGAAAAATGACAGACTTTGAGAAAACTGAAATTGCAAAAGAAGCCGTAAAAGACGCTACGGATATGATTGGTTACACTTCTGTGCCAAGCGGCGAATACACTGTCGTATTCTCAAACAAAGTAATGGGAAATTTACTTAGCTGCTACTCTTCTATCTTCTCTGCGGAAGCAGCACAGAAGGGACTTTCTCTTTTAAAAGACAAAGTGGGTGAAGTAGTTGCATCTGATATCATTACCATTACAGATGATCCGCTTTATAAAGATGCTATCGTAAAAGCAGCTTTTGACGATGAAGGCGCTGCAACCTATACAAAAAATGTTATCGAAAATGGTACATTCACAACATTCCTTCACAACCTTGCGACTGCGGCAAAAGCCGGTGTAAAAACAACAGGTAATGGTTATAAAGGTTCTTATGCTTCTCCTGTAGGCATCAACCACTATAACTTCTACATCAATCCTGTAAAAGGTTCTTTGGAAGATTTATTTGAGGAAGCTGAAAATGGTATTTACATCACTTCCGTAGAAGGTATGCATGCCGGTGCAAACCCAATTACCGGTGACTTCTCCCTTTCTTCCGGTGGTTTTAAAATCGAAAATGGCAAAAAGGGCGGTCCTGTCAAAGGCATCACCGTATCCGGTAACTTCTTACAGTTATTAAAAGATATCTCTACTGTAGGAGAGGATTTAAAATTTAACCCTAATTCATTTGGTGCACACAGATGCGGCTCCCCTTCTGTACTTGTAAAAGGCATTACAATTGCCGGAGAATAAAATTATTAGGACCTAAATAAAGACAAAAGCAAAGAAATGGCAAATTTTCTGAAATCTTGCTATTTTCTTTGCTTTTTTCCGAAAATTATATTTATTTTCTCTGTATTATCTGATATAATATAGGTGTAATATTAACAAACACTATAAAAATATAGGATAATTACGTATTAGATTATTATACAGAAAGGAGCTGGCATTATGGGTAAAAAGATAATTACAATTGCACGTCAAACTGGAAGCGGCGGCCATGAAATTGGAGAACGCCTAGCTGAAAAATTAAACATTCCATTACATGACAGAAACATTATTGACAAAGCATTAAAAGAACTGAATTTAACAGAAGACGATATCAAATCTGTTGATGAAAGTATTTTTGGTCATCTGCACAACATATTATTTACAGGCCAAAACAAATTCTATGGATTTGAAACTCCATATTATATGGCAGAATATAGTGATTCTCTCAATGAACAGACCTATAAAATTCAGTCAAAATACATCAAAGAAATAGCTGAACACGGTGCTTGTGTCATTGTTGGACGCTGTTCAGATCATCTTTTAAGAAAACGTGATGATGTATTACGTGTTTTCATCTGTGCAGATGAAAATGATCGTATTGAACGTATGATGAAAGTACGTGACATGAACAAAGAACGTGCTTCACATGTTGTTAAAACTACAGACAAAGATCGTAAGACCTATTATGAGTTCCACACAGAGAAGAAATGGGGTGCTGGAGAAAATTACGATTTAATTCTTAATGTCAGCCGCCTTGGTATGGATACTATAGTAGAAATACTTGCAGGATTATACAACGCATAAATAACTAAATTCAGGATTGTCGCAAAATACATAATTTTTATTTTGCGACAATCCTTTTCTATTCCTTATGTACAGTTCCTGCTTCCGTAACAAATCTTGATATATCAACCGGTTTATTATGCATCTCTTTGACAGCACAGATAGAAAGCTGTTCTATTGCCCTTGTCATGCCTACATAAAACAGACGACGTTCTTCTTCAATATCCTTGTCAAGCAATGCTTTTCTATATGGGGTAATTCCCTCGTTTGCATCCATGATAAATACCGACTTAAATTCCAATCCTTTCGCACTATGAAGCGTAGATAAGGTAATAGCATTGGGATTTTCATTTTTCTTTTTGGCATTTTCACGAAGTTCTTCTGCATATTCCTGCATATGCAGTTCCCATGCCTCATAATTTTGGAATCCCTTAGCACTCGCCTGCAGTTCATCCAATACATCATAAAGGTCATCAACATTCAACCCACGATAATCAGCATACTCTTCCAAATATTCTTCGTATCCAATACCATGCCGGATATAGTTAATGGCTGCATATGGTGACATTCGCTCCAATATCCGGACATCACGATGCAGCTGTACAATACGCTCTGCCATCCACGGCTGCTCGTCATACATTTTTTCCCATTCAATAAAATCAATCTGGGAATCGTACAAAGAATCCCTGCTCAGATAGCGTTTTGGTTTGTTCATAATCATGAGAAAATCTTTGCGTGCACGACTTCCCCTTGCAATATCCATATAGGCTCGAATATCTTTTGCAATCCAGTGCTCGTAAAGATTCGGAATCTGGTCTCTGGTTTTAAAATCCAAATTATATGCCATAAGCTGTTCCATTAAAAATCTCGGCTGCGTATTTGTTCGAAACAAAATCGCAATATCCGATAACTGATAACCTGTTTTTAACTGTTCTTCTATCTTTTTTAATAAAAACAATACTTCCTCACGCTGATTTGCAAACACTTGAAATCGAATAATGTCCTCTCCGATTCTATTGTATACATCCTTTTGCAATTTTTCCACATGATTTGGATTATTTATAGATAATTGTTCCGTCTTGCCAGAAACAATAGTCTTTGGAAAACGCTCTTTGTTATGTCCAATTAAATTGAGTGACGCTCGTATAATAGCCGGATGACACCGGTAATTCACATCCAATTGGATCTGCTTTACATCCGGATAATCCTTTGGAATATGCAGCATAATTTCCGGCTTTGAGCCACGGAATCGGTAAATGGACTGGTCATCATCTCCTACCATGAAAAGATTATTTTCCGGTGCAGCCAGCATACGTACCAAATCATACTGAATCTGGTTAATATCCTGAAACTCATCCACTAAAATATATTTGTATTTTTTCTGCCATGCACCAAGAATATCCGGACGTTCCCGAAATAATTCATATGTCAGCGTCTGCATATCATCAAAATCAATCAGACGATGTTTTTTCAAAAATGCTTCGTATTCCCTATAAATTTTATGAAACACATCACTGCCACATTGGGTAGAATAAAAATGTTCCAGCGTAATGCAGGTATTCTTTATCATACTGATTTCCGCAAGAATTCCTGAAATCAATTCATTTTCATCACGGAACTCCAGTCCATGTTTACTTATCAGTTCACGGATTGTCTGACGTTTGGTTTCTTCCGGAATAATATTACGGCTGTTATAATTATAAGCAAGCTTTAATACCATAAAGAAAATCGCGTGAAATGTACCAAATGTTACCTGTGCTTTTGTACCATAGCAAAATTCCTCGCTTCCCTTTCCGCCTCCATTTCTGGAAAATGCATCCTCTCCAGCCTTCTGCTTCTGATACATCTCCATCTCACGCTCAAACCGCTGCTTCATCTCGTTCGCCGCAGCTTTTGTAAATGTAATCACCAAAATATTCGATGGACTGATTCCATGATTTACAATTAAATTTTTCGTTCGTTCTACCAGAGTTGCTGTCTTGCCGCTTCCGGGACCTGCTAAGACAAGCATCGGTCCATCCTTATGTGAAATTGCAGCCTTTTGCGAATTATTAAACTTCATATTATATAACCTTGTTACCTTTATTCTTTCTATAAATATCTAATTTTTATCCTATGCGTAGAAAAGTGGGGATTTTGTGATTTTTTCCACCCATAACAAATAAATCATTATCCTACAGGCAGAAAAAATAAGAAATATTGCAGTTATTCAGATACTGAATAATTACAAAATATTGAATAATTTTCTGCCCATAAGAATAAACAAAATCCTCTATGGGCAGATTATTGTAACTATTATTTAGAGAGCATCTCAATACCCTTACGAATACGAGCGATAGACTCTTCTTTACCAAGAAGTTCCATAAGTTCTGTTGCACCACCCGGTGTCATCTGTTTACCGGAAACTGCAGTACGGATTGGCCACATTACATAGCCATTTTTTACACCTTTTTCTGCTACGAAGTTGCAGAGTGTTGCGTAAAGTGCATCGTTAGAGTAATCTTCCTGTGCTTCCAAGATAGGAAGAATCTCTGTTAATACTTCAAGAGATGTTTCTGCGTTTGTTTTCATCTTCTTGTGTGTATACATAGCGATATCATATTCCGGTAAGGTTTCAAAGAAATCGATATGATCTTTGATATCCGGGAATACTTCGATACGTGTTTTTACCATAGCAGCGATTTTCTTTAAATCTAAATCTTTGCTGATAACTTCTTTCAAATATGGTTCTGCCATTTCATAGAATGCATCGAAATCCATCGCTTTAATGTACTCACCATTCATCCATTTTAATTTTACATAGTCGAAAACGGCTGGTGATTTGCTGATTCTGGTGTAATCAAAATCACGGATAAGTTCATCCAATGTAAAGATTTCACGGTTATCTTCCGGACTCCATCCAAGAAGTGCGATGTAGTTTACGATTGCTTCTGTAATAAATCCCTGTTCAATTAAATCTTCAAAAGAAGAATGTCCGCTTCTCTTTGATAATTTCTTGTGGTTTTCATCGGTAATCAGTGGCAGATGAATATAAACCGGTGATTCCCAGCCAAATGCATCATATAGTCGCTGATATTTTGGTGAAGATGAAAGATATTCGTTACCACGAACAACATGTGTAATATTCATGGTATGGTCATCTACTACGTTTGCGAAGTTATAGGTAGGATATCCATCGGATTTGATAAGAATCATATCATCCAATTCTGCATTTTCTACTGTGATATCGCCGTAAAGTTCGTCGTGGAAAGTAGTAGTTCCTTCGTTTGGAATGTTCTGACGAATAACAAATGGCTTGCCTGCTGCAAGATTTGCTTCTACTTCTTCTTTGGAAAGAGATGCACAGTGTTTGTCATAAACTGTGATTTCTTTTCCTTCTACTACTTCGGATTTCAAAGAAGCAAGACGTTCTTTGTCACAGAAACAGTAGTACGCTTCGCCTTTTTCTACTAATTCTTTTGCATATTTCATGTAGATACCGGTTGCCATACGTTCACTCTGTACATATGGACCAAAACCGCCATCTTTATCCGGACCTTCGTCATGTACAAGACCTGTTTTTTCCATGGTTCTGTAAATAATATCTACTGCACCTTCTACCAAACGTTCCTGGTCTGTATCTTCAATACGGAGCATAAATTCTCCACCTGCGTGTTTTGCAATTAAAAATTCATATAACGCAGAACGTAAATTACCTACGTGCATTCTGCCTGTTGGGCTTGGGGCAAATCTTGTTCTTACTTTGCTCATGTTCTTCTCTCCTCTTGTATCTGACTGTGCATAGCACTTATTATATCAAAAATGGGTTGTAACCCGCATTTGCAAGTTGCAACCCACATTATATAACATATTTTCCAATTAAGCAATCTCTAATCGGTCATAACTTTCTTATTAGAAACAAAATAGTATCCATCTTCATATGGCATAAGTATTACTTCATAGTAAAAAGAATCAGACCTCTCATACTTTAAATGAGTGATGCCATTATTATCTTTATATCCGGATATCATAAGACAATTCTCATAATGATAATCTCCACGTGACAAATAATAAGCATCGTATGCTTCAAGATATACAAAAGAATCCAGGTTTACTTTATTTGTTTCTCCCATATTCATATTTGCATATTTCTCCAGCACTTCATTCATGTATCCGGTAGAAACCTTTTGTATATCCAGTTCCGTATTTAAACCGGCACTCTCTAACAATTCCAGTTCATCTTCCGTTAAAGAATCAGGATTCGTATGTGGAAGGTCATAAAATAACCTATATAAGTCCACATCCTTTACATCAGAATATTCGCTATCCAAAAAATAATTTGTAATCTGTTCCTCCGAATTATTAAAAAAGGATTCATTAAACCATACTAACTCATCTTCTGTCAGTGCAACATTATCTTCTTGTGTATCACCGTTTTCCTCTAGCTCTTCTTTTTCTGATTGATTATTCTGCTTATTGTTATTTTTCGTTTCAGAGGACTGTACGTTTCTTCCACAAGAAGTAAAAACAAATAACGATATAAAAATTAAAATTGTAAGTACATGTGTTTTTCTCATATATATCACCTTCTTTTATATTACCACTCAAAACTGTCGGTTGCAATATAGTACTATAAAATTGCACAAATTTTATTTCCATAGCTACAAAACATATGTAATCACGTTTCCATTTATAGAAACAACAATTCCTGTGTGCGTTGCTGCATCTACATCATTCCCAAGAAAAAATATATCTCCCGGCAACGGTCTGTAACTTCCACCATCAGCTGCACTATTATAAAAGCGACCTTGATTTTTAAAGAATTCTGAAAATCCATCATAATATCCATCCGAAACAACAACAAGTTCACTTTCATCTTTATACATCAACATCACTTTATGCTCAACAGATTCATTTTGAACTATACCATCTATTTCATACGAAATATTTTCCTCAAGTAAAACCTCAATCATAGTATCCAATTCTTCTATAGACATTATCTCATATGTTAATCCAAGAATATTTATATCTGAACTTATTAGCTCATTATAGTGCTTACTTTCATCTGAAACAATTCCTGTAACTGCTTAATATTCTATTCCAAAGCCCATTTCTTCAGCTAATTCCAATCTGTACACACCATCATTTCTAATCAAAATATACTGGTGCGTGGAAGAGCTGCCCTGTGCCAAAAATCTCAGCATACCATCCTTAATATCTGTCTCATATGGCATTACTTGTTCCATTGTTCCCATATCAGTTCCTTCATAACTATAATAACCTTCTATTCCATTTAAAATCCATACATTCTCATTAATCTCCTTGAGAGGCTGGAGATTGTCTAACTCATATTTTGTAATCGTATATGGCCGCCCATTAGAATCTTCCATTAATGTATCAATCAATCGTGTAAGCATTGTATTTAATACCTTTTGTATATCCGTTTCATCCGTACGATAAAATACAATTTCACGACGTCTTCTAACTGTTGCATTTTCCTTTTCTTTGGATGGAATTATCTGAAATTCTTCGCCATTATAGTTCTGAAACCACTTTTGCAAATCTGTGTCTTGCGAATTAAATTCCTGCTCAATCTTATAAACGTCTTTGTAATTTGAGTAAAGTGCAGCAATCTCATCCCATGATTTTTCTTCCCAATCACTCACCATTCCTTCTACAAGACTCCTTTCCGTATTCTCTGTGCCGGATTCCGTTGGTTGGATTTCCGTATCCATGTCCTGTATCTGGCTATCTATGCCCTGTGATTGTGAATCCTTATCCAATACTCTATTTTTATCTGTATTTTTTCCAATAATACCCATCATTATTACCAAAACGATTGCAGCCGGTATCATAAAGATTACTTTCCTTTTCATCCTTCTCCCTCCTCCTAAAAATATTATACATTATTTAGATTATTTTATATACCCACACATGCTACATTCTCCTCCAATAAATGTATGATTTTCTGTCTCAAAATAATTACAAAAAGAGCAGTTATATGAATGACTTGTTGCATTTACTGACCTTACTGTATAATCATGTGCCATACAAACAGAATAATAAACTTTCCCAGCCTTCATCTCAACCGGATATCTATACATATCTCTATTATGTCCATTTACAATTATACGTCCCGCACTATTTTCTCCAACTATTAACATAATATGATTATTAGAATGTCCATCCGCCTTTAACCAAAAAAGAAGATTTCCTGCTATACCAGGACCATCACTTGTAATTCTTTTTGTGTTAAATCCCTTTGTATTTAAATATGAAGTTAACTCTGTTACTCTTATCCAAGTAGTTGACGATTTACTTATATTTTGATCTTCTACCGGTGTCGTACCTGTACGAGTTGTTGTTCTCCAAGTACTATCCATACCTAATCCACCAGCATATAAACACTGCGATACAAAATTGCAACAATCATTATCATAATAGTAATATGCCGGATTATATTTCGATGGGGTTTGCTCATTTGCGTTTCCTGCCGTTGAAACACCACACCATGTATTGGAATAATTAATTGCTGCATATTTATTATACGCTGGCTGTACCATAACCGACATTGGTTCTATTTCTTCATTAACTACAAAATCACTATCTAACTCCACTATATCATTTTCACAATTCAAAATCGCTAGTTCTTCTTCTGCACCGATTTCATATCCGGTAATTTCAGAATAGGTATCACTAATTATATATAATTCATTGGATTCCTTTGATACTGTCATGATATGGTCAGTTCCAAATCCCATCACATCGACAGTATCATATCCATTACATTTATATTCTATATTTACCCATTCATATAACATAAATTGTATTTCCGAATTATTTTCTTCAAGTACATCACCTACCTCATACGAAATGTCTACATTGACTACTTCGATATCAAGATTATTTTTCCATTCTTCAATAACCTGACTTCTATCTAATTCCATTGTAATACCATATGTCTGTACATCCATTTCACTTTCACTTATAAATTCGGCTTCACGTTCTGCGAAATAAGATGATAATACCTCTTCTAACTCTAATTCATCTGTAGCCGCTTGATACGAAGTCTCAGTTGACCATATGATAGATCCTATTATCATAAATGCTACTAACACTATACTTATCATTCTTTTCTTCATAAAAATTTTCTCCCTTCTTCGTCAAATATCTGCTTTTTAACATTCTGTTTTGCCATATCCCCAATGGAAACACCCCTTTCTCATTTACCTCTATACTAATACAACAATTTACGGACAAAAACAGGTGACAACATTTAAGAAATATTTTAAAATTTATTGTTTAAAAATTTTCTTGAATTTTTTTGAAAATATTGTCACCTGTTTTACTTTTAAATTGTTGTAATAGTATAGCCATAAAAATTTTTTAAGAAAGGAATTTATTATTATGAAACAAAAAAGAAAAACATTTTTATCCCTTATCATGCTCATCTGTCTTACGATTACAGTGTTACCATCCACAAAAATCTATGCAAATGAAATTATACCTTGTTATAATTACATAACATCGTCACATTTAAATACAAATGTTAATTCCAATGGTATATTAAATATTAACTATTCTATAACATCTCATCCCAATTTTACCTCAAAAATCGTTATCACTACATACTTTGAAAAAAGACACCTCGGTATATTTTGGGAACGTGTAAACACAAATTCACCTAATAATGAATGGGTTTCCAGCATATATAGTTCTTCTTATCAAAAAACTCGAACTTTTTCACTGCCTGAAACCGGAACCTATCGTACCACTGTTATATACCAAATATATGGAAACGATGGCACAGTTGAACAAGTAAAGCATCAAAAAGAAGTCACTTATTAATATATTTCAAAAGAGGTCACAAAGTGACCTCTTTTATTGTATGG
>CAYVGA010000018.1:13898-24266 GCA_964449855.1 uncultured Lachnobacterium sp. | reverse complement strand
AAATAGACGAGAGTCTGTTTCAGGTGATTACTCCGGGAAAGCGTTTTTCAATTGGGGATTTAACATTCAAGCCGATTTCCATTTCCCACGATGCAGCAGATCCCGTTGCATATAAAGTGTCGAATGATAACAAGTCTGTAGCGGTAATTACAGATTTGGGAAATTATAATCAATCCATAGTTGACGAACTGCAGGGGCTGGATGCATTATTATTAGAAGCCAATCATGATATAAAGATGCTGCAGATGGGACCCTATCCGTATCCATTAAAACAACGCATTTTAGGTGACAGAGGACATTTATCCAATGAAAGAAGCGGACAGCTTTTGAGCGACCTCTTACACGATCATTTTGGCACGGTTTTGCTGGGGCATCTTAGCAAAGAAAATAATTACGAAGAACTTGCATATGAAGCAGTTCGTCTGGAAGTGACGATGGGGGATACCCCGTACAAAGCAGAAGATTTTCCGATGATGGTTGCGAAACGTGATACGGTTTCAGAGCGCATTCGGGTATAAGGAAAGTTTGGAAATGTGTTGGTGGAGTAGTTACATTATTACTCAGTACAGCTCAAAATATTTGCTTTTTTGAGCGTAAGAAAATGCAGAACAAATAGGTTCAGTTAGGAGAGAAAAATGGAAAACAAGAAAGTAATTATTACAGTATTAGGTAAAGATACCGTAGGTATTATTGCAAAAGTTTGTACATATCTTGCAGAAAATGGCATTAATATTTTAGATATTTCGCAGACTATCGTATCTGGATATTTCAACATGATGATGATTGTTGATTTATCCAAATCAGAAAAGCAGTTTGCAGAAATTTCCAGTGATTTGGAATGTGTAGGACAGGGCCTCGGCGTTTCCGTAAAATGCCAGCGTGAAGAAATTTTTGAAATGATGCATAGAGTATAGTTTAACAGTTCAGAACTGCCGAAAATTTTTGTGAAATACATGCAAGTTTACTTGCATCTGTGTACATTTGGAGGAAAAAACATGATTAGTAACTGGGAAGTAATCGAAACCAATCATATGATTGAGAAAGAAAATCTCGACGTGCGTACCATCACCATTGGTATCAGCCTTTTGGATTGTATCGATTCTGATTTAGATAAATGTAACGAAAAAATTTATAACAAAATTACAACAATAGCAAAAGATCTGGTAAAAGTCGGACATGAAATTGAAAAGGATTATTGTATTCCAATCGTAAACAAGCGTATTTCCGTAACACCTATCGCATTGGTTGGTGGTGCAGCTTGTAAAACACCAGAAGACTTTGTAACGATTGCAAAGACATTAGACAGAGCAGCACATACCGTGGGCGTGAACTTTATCGGTGGATATTCTGCATTGGTATCCAAAGGAATGACACCGGCAGAAGAGAATTTAATCCGTTCTATTCCACAGGCACTCGCTTCTACAGAACTCGTATGCAGCTCTGTAAACGTAGGCTCTACAAAGACAGGTATCAACATGGATGCCGTTCGTCTCATCGGTGAAATCATTAAAGAAACAGCAGAATTAACCAAAGAAAACGATTCTCTTGGCTGTGCAAAATTTGTCGTATTCTGTAATGCACCGGATGACAACCCATTTATGGCAGGTGCATTCCATGGTGTAACAGAAGCAGATGCGATCATCAATGTCGGTGTTTCTGGACCGGGCGTAGTAAAAACAGCTCTTGAAAAAGTACGTGGAGAAAGCTTTGAAGTACTTTGTGAAACGATTAAGAAAACAGCATTCAAAGTTACCCGTGTTGGACAGCTTGTTGCAAAAGAAGCATCCAAGAGACTTGGCATCCCATTTGGCATCATTGACCTTTCTCTTGCACCAACACCAGCAATCGGTGACAGTGTGGCAGACATCCTTTGTGAAATTGGTTTGGAATATGCAGGGGCTCCTGGTACAACAGCAGCTTTAGCACTCCTGAACGACCAGGTAAAAAAAGGCGGCATCATGGCATCTTCTTATGTAGGGGGCTTAAGTGGTGCATTTATCCCTGTCAGTGAAGATCAGGGTATGATTGATGCAGTAGTAGCAGGTGCCCTTACTCTTGAAAAACTGGAAGCCATGACTTGTGTATGTTCCGTAGGTCTTGACATGATTGCCATCCCTGGAGAAACAAAAGCAACTACCATTTCTGGTATCATTGCAGACGAAATGGCAATCGGTATGATTAACCAGAAAACAACCGCAGTTCGTGTCATTCCGGTTATCGGAAAAGGCGTAGGCGAAGTAGTAGAATTTGGTGGATTACTTGGTTATGCACCGGTAATGCCAGTGAATAACTTCTCCTGTGATGCATTTGTAAACCGTAAGGGTAGAATTCCTGCACCGGTACATTCATTTAAAAATTAGATCACACAGCGAAGGTTTTGGGCTGGATAATATATGAATTCGGGCGAACAATTGCGATTGTGTCTATGTAAAATTTTTCTTCTGTGAGATGTAGAGGAATTGTGTCTATATGAAATTTTTCCTTTAAAGGATACAAAAAACAAGGAATATCAGTAAAAAATCCATGTTTTTTACGTGATTTTCATGAAAATCCATCAATTTTGTGTCTCACGAATAAAAAATTTTACATAGACACATTTTTTGATTTTTTTTGTGTCTCATAAAAGAAAAATTTTGCATAGACACAATTACAATTGTTCGCCCAAATATATTCTAGAAAAAAAGTGTAATATAGTTTATGATAAACCATACGAAATCAATGAAAAGAGGATGTACATGGCATTAAAATTATTTTTAGGAAATTCCGGTGGTGGAAAAACAGAATATATGTATGAACAAGTGGTAGTGGAGGCACAGAAACATCCGCGAAGAAGTTTTCTTGTGGTTGTTCCGGAGCAATTTACCATGCAGACACAGCGTAAGCTGGTGGATTTATCCGTGAACCATGCGATTATGAATATTGATGTCCTTAGTTTTCCACGCTTGGCATATCGTATTTTTGACGAGCTTGGGATGCAGCGAATGGAAATTTTGGAGGAAACCGGAAAAAATCTGGTGCTTCGAAAAATTGCACAGGAGCAGAAAGAAAATCTGAGTGTTTTAAGAGGAAATATGCACCGCATGGGATATATTGGTGAGGTAAAATCATTGATTTCAGAATTGATGCAGTATAATATTTCGCCGGAACAATTGGAAGAATGTATTGCAGATGAGAAGCTTTCCATAGTACTTTCAGCAAAATTAAAAGATGTACATGTGATGTATCAGGGCTTCCAAAAATTTTTGGAGGGAAATTATATCACGGCAGAGGAGCTGCTGCATGTACTGGCAGGAGTGGCAGAAGAGTCGCAGATTTTAAAAGACTGTGTATTGGTATTGGATGAGTTTACGGGATTTACACCTGTGCAGGTGGAACTTTTAGAGAAACTTATGCCCATTTGCGGTGAAATTTGGGTAGCACTTACCATTGATGAGAAAGAGAACTTTTTTCACAGCAGAGGAATTCAGGAACTTTTCGATATGCCAAAGAAAACGATACGCACACTGACAGATTTGGCACAGCGGACACATACTGAGATTTTAGAACCGGTTGTAATTTCAGGTGGAGACAAGAAACGATTCAAGGATGCACCGGCACTTTATTTTATGGAGCAGAATCTGTTCCGAAGCAGCTACAAGCGTATGCACGGACAGACGAAAGAAATTCAGATATTTTCCATGAAAAATCCAAAGGATGAGCTTATTTGGGCAGCACAGAAAATTAATGATTTGGTACAAAAAGAAGGCTTACGTTATCGTGATATTGCAGTTGTTTCCGGAAATGTGGAAACCTATGGAAATTATGTGGAGCAGGTTTGTAAAAAGTATCACATTCCATACTTTTTGGACACGACAAAAGAAGTTTTATTTCATCCATTTATTGAATTTATCCGTGCGATTTTGCAGGTGGTAGAGAATGATTTTTCATACAATGCGATTATGCGTCTGCTTAGAACAGGATTCTGTCAGTTGGAGGAAACGAAGATCGATAAATTGGAAAATTATCTGTTAGCAACCGGTATTCGTGGAGCATCCATGTGGAATAAACGCTGGCTTCGTATGCCAAAAAATGAGAAATCCTATAATATAGAAGAATTAGAAGCAACTCGTCAGTGTATTATGGAGAATTTTGCACCGGTATTAGAGGTTTATCAAAAGAAAACAACTGTAGAAGAACAGATTGTTGCATTATACCGGTATATCGTATGTTTAAACATAGAAAAACAATTGTTTGAACGCGAGAAAGAATTGTTGGCAGATGGACAACAGACTAAAGCAAAAGAGTATGAACAGATTTATCGAATTGTGATGGATTTGTTTCAAAAATGCATTGTGGTGCTAGGAAAAGAACGTTTGTCGATTCGAGAGTTAGAGGAAATTTTGGATGCAGGATTTGAGGCGGCAAAAGTAGCTGTCATTCCACCGGGATACGATAGTGTAACGATTGGTGATATTGAACGTACGCGATTGAATCATGTAAAAGTATTGCTGTTTTTAGGAGTAAACGAAGGGATTATTCCAAAGGCAGTGAGTCAGGGAGGAATCATTTCGCAATTCGAACGTGATGCTTTAGAAGCGGCAGAGATTACATTAGCACCCGGAGCCAGAGAACAGGCATTTATACAAAAGTTTTATTTGTATTTAAATATGACAAAACCTTCGAAGCAGTTAATTTTAAGCTATAGCAGAGTTGATAGTGAAGGAAAAGCACTTCGTCCATCTTATTTGATTCGAACGATACTTCGCATGTTCCCGGATATGCAGGTGCAGGAGATGGATGAATTGGATAAAATGCCAAGCCTGTCAACACCGGAAGCAGCAAAAGAATATTATTTGTCGGGAGACAAGAGCTCGGAATGGTATGCATTGGCAAACTGTTTTCTAAATAGTGAGGATGAAGTAATTCGTGCTAATGCAAAAGCAATTTTGGAGGCATTTTATTATCAGTACAATCACGATCCAATCAGCCATGTAGTCGCAGAGGCAATTTATGGAAAACAGATTGAGGGAAGCGTGACACGTTTGGAAAGTTTTGCACGCTGTGCCTATGCGCATTTTTTATCCTATGGGCTAAAACTACGGGAACGTGAAGAAAGTGGTTTCGAGAGTGTGGATATGGGAAATCTGTATCATGCAGCGATTGAACATTACAGTAAGATGCTGGTGGAATCAAAATTCAACTGGATGACTGTTCCGGATGATGTGCGCGATGCTTTTGCAACAGAAGCGATGGAACAGGCAGTATTGGAATATCCGAATTTAAGTATTTATGCCACGGCAGAAAATGCCCACATTGCGAAACGCATGCAGCATATTTTCAAACAGACGGTCTGGGCATTGACAACACAGGTACGAAAAGGAAGCTTTGTTCCGAATGAATTTGAAATCGCTTTTTCAAGAAATGACAAATTGGATGCACTGCGATTTCAGTTAGAGGATGGAAACCATGTGCAGTTAAAAGGTCGAATTGACCGTTTAGACACCTGCGTGGACGAAAACCGTTTGTATCTAAAAATCATCGATTATAAATCCGGCAATACCAAATTCGATTTGTTGAAACTATATCACGGACTTCAGTTGCAGTTGGTCGTGTATATGAATGCGGCTATGGAATTGGAAAAGAAAAATCATCCGGCAAAGGAAATTCTTCCCGGTGGAATGTTCTACTACCATATCGATGATCCGGTCATCGAAGTCACTGGTCCGGTGGATGAAGCAGAGGTGCAGGAAGCTATTTTAAAAGAGTTAAAACCAGACGGTTTGGTCAACAACGAGGAAGCCATTTATCGAGCAATGGATGAAACATTTGAAACAAAATCCGATGTAATTCCGGTCGAATTGAAGAAATCGGGCGAGCTTTCTGCCCGTTCATCTGTGGCATCGACGGAAGAATTTGCAATTCTTTCCGAATATGTAAATCACAACATTGTAAAAAATGGAAATAAGATTTACAAAGGAAATGTAGAAGTTTCTCCTTTTACAGAGGGACAAACCTCGAGCTGTGACTATTGTCCATATAAGGCCATTTGTGGATTTGACCGGAAAATCGAAGGATATGAAATGCGAAAAGGCAAAAAAATAGAGAAAAAAGAGCTTTTTGAAAAAATGGCAACGGAAAATGCAACTATTCAGCACAGCTCAAAACACTTGCTGTTTTGAGCGTGAGAACATAATTCAGGAGTGAGCAAACCTATCT
This sequence comes from uncultured Lachnobacterium sp., assembly GCA_964449855.1. Lineage (GTDB taxonomy): Bacteria > Bacillota > Clostridia > Lachnospirales > Lachnospiraceae > Roseburia. The sequence goes on along the minus strand of CAYVGA010000018.1, from coordinate 18,071 downwards.
GCGAGTACTGAACAGTTACGAAAAAATCAAAAAAAGGAAACGTCATCTATGAAATGGACGAAAGAACAACAAAGTGTCATTGATTTGCGCAACCGAAACATCCTTGTATCCGCGGCAGCGGGGTCAGGTAAAACAGCAGTTCTGGTAGAGCGAATCATACAAAAAATTACAGATAAAACAAATCCTGTGGATATCGATAAGCTTTTGGTGGTGACTTTCACAAAGGCGGCGGCAGCAGAAATGCGTGAACGTATCGGAAACGCAATTGAAAATTTATTGGAAGAATATCCAAATGACGAAAATTTGCGAAAACAGCAGACTTTGATTCATAATGCACAGATTACGACAATTGATAGTTTCTGTTTATTCGTGGTGCGCAATCATTTTCAGGAGATTGGATTAGAACCAAACTTCCGTATTGCAGATACAGGAGAAATCAAACTCTTGGAGATGGATGTATTAAACGAGGTGTTTGAACAGGAATTTGTGCGTGCGAAGAAACTGGAGGCAGAGGTGCAGATGCAGGAATCGGATGACCATATTTTTGTGTCGCAGATGCAGGAATCGGATGACCACATTTTCGCATCACAGATGCAGATATCCGAAGAACAAAATGCTGTGTCTCGGATAAAGTCGGATTTCCTGCATCTCATCGATGCCTATTCCGACAAACGTAGCCACAAATCCGTAAAAGACATGGTCTACAAAATTTATAGTCAGTCTGCCAGCAGTCCGTGGCCAAAGGAATGGATGATATCTTTGGTAGAGCCATATAAAGCTGACTCGGCGGATGCACTGGTAAATACCCAGTTGATGCAAGGCATTTTTATTTATGTAAAAACACTATTAAGTGATATGCCGGCAGGTTTGGAAAAACTAAGAGAAATCGCCTTAGAGCCGGATGGACCAACGAAATACGCAGATACACTGACGGCAGATTTGGAATTATTTGAAGGTCTGGAAGAAATCAAAGATTTTGAATCGCTTCGTGTATTTTGCAGAAATTTGGAATCCTCTATGAAAAATTTAGCTGCTATCCGCAATTTTACCGGAGATGCAGCAAAAAAAGACGCAGTTTCCAGCGGCAGAAATGCCCTAAAAAAAGAAATTAAAGATTTTAATGCACGTTATTTTTCCATGTCTATGGAAGAATTGTTCCAGCAATTAAAACGCATGCAGCCGGTTGCCGAAGAACTGGTACGTTTGGCACTTCTTTATTTAGAAGCAATGGAACATAGAAAACAGGAAAAACATCTGATGGATTTTTCGGATATTGAGCATGCGGCCCTTCGTATTCTGGTGGATGAGAATACCAAAGAACTTCGTCAAACGGCATTCGAGCTCAAACAGCAATTTGAAGAAATCATGATTGACGAATATCAGGACAGTAATCAGGTACAGGAAGAAATCATGTGTGCGATTTCATTGGAATCCGAAGGCAGATACAATATGTTCATGGTAGGAGATGTGAAGCAGAGTATTTATCGTTTCCGTCAGGCACGTCCAGAGCTTTTTATGGAGAAATATGCATCCTATACATTGACAGACAGCGAAAAACAACGAATTGATTTGCATAAGAACTTCCGAAGCCGAAAAGAAGTGTTGGATTTTACCAACGACATGTTTTATAAGATTATGCACACGGATTTGGGAAATGTTGCTTATGATGAGGATGCAGTTTTAAATCCGGGAGCAAGTTACCCGGCCGTAGAAAATATGGATGCAGAAGTGCTGTTGTATGAGCTGAGTCCGGATCAGGATACCGAATTGCTGCAAAAAGAATCAGCACAACAGAGTACTGAATTTTCAGTAAACGGACATATAAATACCATAGAACATAAGGCAGGAAAAACAGGTTTTCGAGCTGAGGAAGAAGATAACCTCACCAAGCGCCAATTAGAAGCCCGCATGATAGCTGAAAAAATTGTTGAAATGAAAAAGAACCTGCAAATTACAGATAAAAAGACGGGAGAATTGCGGGCTGTAAAGAACAGTGATATTGTCATTCTTTTGCGAAGCCTGATGGGATGGGGCAACGACTTTGTTTCGGTATTAGAAGATTGCGGAATACCAGCCCATGTTTCCACCTCTACCGGTTATTTTTCAGCAATCGAAGTGCAGACCGTTTTGGCATTTCTGAAAATTTTGGACAATCCGTATCAGGATATTCCAATGGCAGCAGTCTTGAAATCAGCGATTGTTGGATTGGATAATGAAGAATTGGCAGAAATTTCTTTAACCGAGGAAACCAACAGTTTTTCAGAAGCTGTATTAAAACAAATAGAAGAAGCAGAAGAGGGCAAACTCTATCATTTTGGACAATTATACAGGAAATTAAGAAAAAAAGTCATTGATACACCAATTCACCACTTATTGGAAATGGTTTTAGAAGAAACCGGTTATGGTGATTATGTAAAAGCATTACCTGCCGGCAGCCAGCACAAAGCAAATCTGGATATGCTGGTAGAAAAAGCAATCGCTTACGAAAAAACAAGTTACAAAGGACTATTCCACTTTGTCAGATACATTGACCAGTTACAAAAATATGAAGTAGATTTTGGAGAAGCCGATGTCACTGGTGAAAACGAAGATGTGGTACGCATTATGACCATCCATAAAAGTAAAGGTCTTGAATTCCCAGTGGTTTTTGTCGCAGGTTTATCGAAACAGTTCAATGAAATGGACTCCAGAGACAAAATGGCACTTCACCCCGATATGGGACTTGGTTTGGATGAAGTACAGGTTTCTCCTAGAACTAAATGCAAATGTCTGTTACGAAGCGAAATTGCCGACCGTATCCGTCGTGACAATTTAGGCGAAGAACTCCGTGTCCTTTACGTTGCCCTGACACGTGCCAAAGAAAAACTCATTCTCACCGGCACTGTAAAAAACAGAGAAAAAATCTACGAATCCTATAGCGGCAACATCACACCAAAACAGGCACTTTCATTCAGCCAGCGTGTGAAAGCCAAAAGTTATCTGGACTGGATCGCACCAGCCGTAATGTCCTATCCGGATAAATACGAGCTGCAGTTCGTAACACCAGCCGAAATGGTTTTGGCCGAAGTGGAAAAGCGCGTAGAGAAACAATTATCCAAATTGGAACTGATCGAAAAGATTGAACAGGCAGACACCGCCTTAATCGCATCTTTTCAAGAACGATTTGCATACCAGTATCCATTTGCATCCGAACGAAATCGAAAGAGCAAATACTCCGTATCTGAATTAAAACACGAATCCATGGTCGAAAAGTATGACCGTATGGAAGGCGAAGTAGAAGTACCGGACTTTTTATTGGAGGAGAGAGAACCTTATATACCGCCATTTGCGTGGGGACTTTTTGAAAAAGATGAGGTGTATGAACAGACATTAGAGCAGGCATCAGAACAGATATTAGAACAAGCAGATACTGTAGATACAGAATCTTGTCACACAAATGCGAACGAAATGTTTGGAATAAAATCACAAGTTGAAAAAAATATTTATAGTGACAACCTTGTCAACTCAAAATTGATTAATCGTGGTGCTTTGCGTGGAACTGCCATGCATGCCGTTATGGAGGGGCTTGACTTTGCCAAGATTCTGGAAATCGACAGAACCAACAACACCGCAATTACAACATTCCTAAAATCAGAAATTGCCCGCATGCTCGAAAAAGAACAGCTCACGGAAGACATGGCAGAATTAATTTCTTTACGGAAATTAGCCGATTATGTAAAACACCCAATCGCACTCCGTATGGCAAAAGCCGACGCAAAAGGCGACCTCTTCCGGGAAAAACCATTTGTTATGGATTACCAAGGTGTCTTGGTACAGGGAATCATAGACGTATTTTGGCTCGAAGACGACAAAATCATCCTGCTCGATTACAAAACCGACCGAGTAAAAACAGCCGACGAATTAATCACACGTTACCAAAAACAGTTAGAACTGTATGCAGATGCATTGTGCAGAATTTTCTCAACAAAAGAAAAACGAATAGAATCAGCGGAGAAACTGATTTATTCGTTCAGTTTGGATGAGGTGATTGGGGTAGAATAATCATAGAGACATATTGTTTTAGTGAGAATGTTTACTAAAACAATATGTCTTTTATAATTTGTATCTGCTGATCTGAGACCAATTGGGAGGGAAGTTCATTGCAGGGAAAGATAAAAAGATTATAGGGTATAT
>CAYVGA010000018.1:0-13798 GCA_964449855.1 uncultured Lachnobacterium sp. | reverse complement strand
ACCAATTGGGAGGGAAGTTCATTGCAGGGAAAGATAAAAAGATTATAGGGTATATTCCAATTAAAAAATACAAAATTAAGAATTATAAAACATATAGAGTTATTAATTACGTTAAAAGGTATATACCATATGCAAAATTACGAAAACGGTGCAGGATATCCTAGCACCCTTTTCTGTTTGCAATCAAATACAAAATCCACTATACTATAACCAACCAGCAACTATATTCTTCATGGAGGAAAACTATGCCAAGAACAGTCGGAATCGGAATTCAAGACTACGCCGAACTCATCATAAATGATTATTTTTATATAGACAAAACCCACTTCATCAAAGAATGGTGGGAAAGCGGAGATAGTGTAACTCTGATTACACGCCCGCGTCGATTTGGAAAGACGCTGAACTTGAATATGCTGGACTACTTTTTCTCCAATAAACACGTAGATAGAGGGGATTTATTCGAAGGACTTTTCATTTGGGAAGAAGAAAAATATCGTCAGTTACAGGGAAGCTATCCGGTCATCAGTCTGTCCTTTGCAAGGATCAAAGAATCGACTTATATAGATGCAAGAGATAAAATATGTGAGGTAATCTCCAATCTGTATTTAGAATATGCCTTTATAAAAGAAAGTGAAGTTTTTCTCGACGTAGACAGAATTTATTTTGACCGCATCTTGTCAGGAAATATGAAAGAGACAGAGGCAACTTCCGCATTACACAAATTATCGAATTTTTTATATCGCTATTATGGAAAAAAAGTTATTATTTTATTAGACGAATACGATACCCCGATGCAGGAAGCCTATGTAAAAGGCTATTGGGAAGAACTCGTAGCATTTACAAGAAGTTTGTTTAACTCCACATTTAAAACCAACCCATATATGGCAAGGGGAATTATGACAGGTATCACAAGGGTCAGCAAAGAATCTATTTTTTCGGACTTAAACAATTTGGAAGTAGTCACTACAACTTCGAATAAGTATGCCGAAGCATTTGGTTTTACAGAAGAAGAAGTATTTTCAGCTCTTGAGGAATGTGGTCTTGAAACAGAAAAAGAAGAGGTGAAATTATGGTATGATGGATTTACATTTGCAAACTATACGGATATTTATAATCCATGGTCGGTACTAAATTTTATTAGCAAAAGAACATATGCAACATATTGGGCAAACAGCAGCAGTAATAGTTTAGCCGGCAAGTTAATCAAGCAGGGAAGCCGCAAGATTAAGACGATGTTCGAGGCACTTCTAAAAGGTGAAAGCATTCGTTGTCCAATTGACGAACAAATCGTATATAATCAGTTAGATAGAAGGGAAAATGCCATTTGGAGTCTTTTACTTGCCAGCGGCTATCTGAAAGTTCTCAGCTACGAAAAAGGAGAAGAAATAACCTCCGGAACATATGCCGAATATGAACTTGCACTTACGAATTACGAAGTAAAAAGAATGTTTCTCTGTATGGTAAATGACTGGTTCGCCGAAGCCGGTGAAAGCTATGGTGAATTTGTAAATGCCCTGCTTGCAGGAGACAAAAAGACAATGAATATCTATATGAATCGTGTATCATTGGAAATTTTCAGTTACTTTGATACAGGAAAACGAGCATCCGGTATAGAACCGGAACGTTTCTATCACGGATTTGTATTAGGGTTGATAGCGGAATTATATGGAAAATACATTGTAACATCCAATCGGGAAAGCGGTTTTGGCAGATATGATGTCATGATTGAGCCAAAAGACAAAAGCAAAGATGCATTGATTTTAGAATTTAAAGTGTATGACCCGGAAGATGAAAAAGATTTAAAAGAAACCGTAGCAGTAGCCTTACAGCAGATTGAGGAAAAACAGTATGCGTCGATTCTCATAGCAAAAGGATTTTCAGCAGAACATATTCGGAAATATGGTTTTGCATTTGAAGGAAAGAAGGTATTGATCGGATAAATCATTCGGTATAGCTCAAAACACTGAACAATTATAATCAAATTAAGAAAAGGAGAATCCCATGTCCCAAATTATACTAGCATCCCAGTCACCACGCCGAAAAGAGCTCTTAGAACAAATTGGCCTGGAATTTGAAATCTGTCCCGCAAAAGGCGAGGAGATTATTACAAAAACAGTTCCGGAAGAAGTTGTTATGGAACTATCCAAGCAGAAAGCCGAAGAAGTCGCTGCGATGGTGTCTTCTTATGGTGAAAACCATAAAGAAATTACAACACCATCCGATATTCTTGTGATTGGTGCAGACACCGTAGTTGCATATGATGGCAAAATTCTTGGAAAGCCAAAGGACGAAGCCGATGCAAAAGCTATGCTTACCATGCTTTCCGGAAACACACACAGCGTGTTTACAGGTGTAACCTTAGTCCTTATTGACAAATCCGGTCGTGCAGGAGAACTGGTATTTTACGAAAAAACAGATGTCAAAATGCACGAAATGTCCGAAGAAGAAATCGAACGCTATATTGCCACAGGTGAGCCGATGGACAAAACGGGTAGTCACATATGGAATACAACCAATAAAGGCTACGGCTGGCAAGGAAAAGCTGGCGGATACGGCATACAGGACCCATTTGGTATGCAGTATATAGAAAGAATCGACGGAGATTACTATAACGTAGTAGGATTGCCGGTTAGTCGGTTATATCAGGAATTAAAGAAATTAGGTATTATACAGGTTTAAAAGAGTACCCGGCAGCAGTATCTTTTACATTTCTGCCGGGTATTTTTATGCAAAATTCCAATGGATGCATACGTGGTCATTGTCTAATTCAATATAATTTATAAGTGTTTCTAAAACCAATCGTATTTCATCAAAATCTCCATTTTCTAGAATTCCATCAAAAGAATGTATTATTTCAAACATTTCTTCTTGGCTTAGTATTCCAGCTTCGGAACTTATATTGTTTAATTCACATTCCAGATTTTGCTTCTGCTTGTTCAGAGGGTCAACTTTGTTGCTGACTTGTTCAATCGAGAACTTACCAATTCCGTACAAGTCCAAGAAACGAGAGATTTGTTCATCCAATTTGTGGATTTCATCTCTGAGAATAGAAACTTTATTTTCTGAATCTGTTTTGGTAGTTTTCTGTTCCCGGAGTTCATCTATACATTTTGAATCAAATGCAAGTTTTTGAATTTCATCGAAAACAATGTGGTCCAGCTCGGACATTTTCCAGTTTTTGTTTTTACAATTGGGGTCTTTTATCATTTTAGGAACTTTTTTGGAGCGTGAATAACACATGTAATACAAAGGGGGTTCGTTACCTTTCCATTTGCGCCCACTCTGTCTCGCATAACGTCCTCCACAGTGTTTACAGTATATTAATCCACCAAGAAAGGATGTCTGTCCATGACGTTTCTTTTTGAATTTGCTATTTACTTTGGCACGTTGCTGAAATAAGGCCTGAGCTTTATTAAAAGTTTCCTCATCGATAATTGGCTGATGGCTACCATTGAACCATTGGTCATGATGGCGGATATATCCGATATACAATTTATTGGTCAGTACATATTTTACACGTTTGGTGTCCCAAGTTCCCACATGCCCGCTACGGCCGGTATAAGTATACCCTTTGCGATTGAGTGTATCTGCTATGGTTTTATAAGGTGTTCCTTGCAGAAAAAGTTCAAATACTTCCTGTACCTGCATGGATTCATATGCATCAACGTAGAGCATATCGTCAATATCACTGTACGAATAACCTACAGGAACAGAAGAACCGCCCATCCATTTCCCCTCTTTAGCACGTGCCTCTTTGCCCATTCCCATACGTTCTTTTATTTGGTCACGTTCTAGCTGGCTGAATACACTGAGCATACCGATTGCGGCTCGTCCAAAAGGTGTTCCTGTATCAAAATTTTCGTTCATTGATATGAAATCGATATGATTTGCAAGAAATATATCTTCAATGAGATACATAGTGTCTTTCTGCGAGCGAGAAAGACGGTCAAGTTTGTATACTAAAATAGTGTCAAAGCATCCCAAAGGAATATCCTTTAAAAGGTTCTGCAGAGCAGGACGGTTGGTATTGGCACCAGAATAGCCTGGATCCACATAAGCCTGTACCAATTTCCAGCCATGAGCATCGCAGTACATACGAAGCCGTTCTTGTTGTTCCTGAATAGAATATCCTTCAGTTGCTTGTTCTTGCGTCGAAACGCGGATGTAGGTAGCTACTTGTTTCATATACATTTCCTCCTAAAAAAGGGCACAAAAATAGCCCAGATTATTGAAATCTGCGCTCGGAAATGATACAATATAGCTTGCTTAGGGCTGTGTATCATTTTGAGCACAGTAGACGTCTCTGGTGCTTCCAACATCGGGGACGTTTTATTTTATATTTCTAACAGTTCATCAGATGTGGTTTCTAAAACACGTACAAGCTTTACTATCGTAGCGATTCTCGGCATTGTTCTGCCTGCTTCGTAATTTTTGTATGTTTTGAGACTGACATCTATCAGTTCTGCGAGCTGTTCTTCAGTTAGATTTCGTGATAGGCGTAGTTCTTTTAGTTTGATTGGAAAACTCATACTGTAATTATTGTTCAGTTGGCATTAAAGATATATTTGCTGGCTCTTGAATCTCAATAAACCAACCTTCTGGAACTTCGACTGTGGCTGTTGCTTCAGAATCAATTAATTTAATATCGCCGGTATTAGTGTATTCGTCATATCCGGTTTCTTCATTTTTGACAAATCCTTCATAGACACTAACTTGTGTCATGTACTTACCATTATTTGTAACTTCATATGTACCAGCAGGAACGTAATATACATAGAAACTTTCTTCCATATCGGTTCCTTCGCTCATGGTAATCATTTTTCCGTATTGACCTTGTTCACCAGCGATTAATTCAATGGTGGTCTTTTCAATGTTACTATCAGCTTGGCTTTCTTCTGTTTCCTGCTCAGAATATTCTGTTTGCTGAGCATTATTTGTATCTGATTCTGTGGAATCACCACAAGCTGTTACAGATAATGCAATGCAAGATGCAAATAAAATAGCAATAAGTTTCTTTTTCATGTTTTTCTACCTCGTTCTTTCGTTTGATTTTTTGCTATATGCAATTAAAAGTATAGCATTTTTTGAACGAGCACTGCTGCCATATATGGTAGTAGTTAGCCATTTTTATGCAATTTCTTGCAGAGAAAGTATGCTAAGTGATTAAAATTACAATTTATCAATAACTCTACCCATACATTTTGCTGTCTCATTCAATGGAATGTTGTTATATTCTGCATTGAGAGAGATTAATTCTCCGTTTCCAAGCTCCTTTACATAACAATCTCCATCTACAGAGAAAATACCAATTTCTCCAATTTCAATTTCATCTGTCATTTCCACCAAGAGCATATCGCCATCATAATATGTTGGTTGCATGCTGTCACCATTTACGCTAATTGCATAGTCAACTTTGCGGTACTGTGGCAGGTCTGGTATTTCAATTCGCTCAGTTGGTGGCATATCGAAGAGAATTTGACCTGTTCCAGCAGAGGCTAGGCGGTAGTAGTAATTGATTAAACGGACAGGTGAAGTTAAAGTGTTGGCTGATTCTGTAGAGCAACGTTCCCATTCTTCATGCAATGTAAAATCAACCATTTTTTTACCATGAGCATCTAATTCACGATATTTTCTAATAGTTTCTTTTTCTGCATTGGTTGTAATTATATTATCCTGCAATTTAATAATCTTCGCTTCTGTAGCATCAGGGACATAATATGTTCCATATGGAATACCTTCTTGAGTACCATATTCATCTACTAATTTATTATAGAGTGCGTCGTCAAGTTGATTTTTTGTATGTTCTTTATTTAATAACATTGCAACATACGTAGCGTAATCAACATGCTCTTCACTATAATTCAATGCACATAAACTTCTTGAAAAGAGACAACGGAATACTTCTAGTTGTGCATTATATCTTTCTTCCAAGGAATAATTATTTATATTTCTAACGATGTTTCTGTTATCTGCTTTTATTTTTTCATTTTTTGCAGAAGAAGCATAAATAGTTCCGAATTTTTTGACAGCATATTCCCATCGTTTATGAAGTTCGTCATGAATTTCTTTATCTATTTTTATCAAAGGTGAATATTCCAATCCGCATTTTTCACATCTAACGGAATTTGTTAAACCATATATAAAATCTGCGCTAACGTTAAAATATTCGGTTATTTTGGAAATAACTTCTATATTTGGTTCGCGTTTTCCGTTTTCGTATTGGCTAAGGGTATTAGGAGATATCTCTAGTATGGATGCAAGTTCTTTCTGTTGTAATTTAAACAGATTCCTTAATTCTTTAATTCTCATTATGACACCTCGTTTCTTTTAACAATATTATATATCACAATATGAGATATTACAATAATAATAATATCACATATTGAGAATTTAACTGTTGACAAATCACAATTCGAGATGTAAGATATAGATACAAAATCTCATTTTGAGAAGAAAGCGAGGTGTAATTTGAGAACTTATTTAAAGGACGCAAGAATAAAGCTGGGATATACACAGTCCGATGTAGCAAATCATCTTGGTATATCACAAAACTATTATTGTGATATAGAAAATTATTCTAGGCAAAAAGAACTTAAAGCCAGTGTTGCTATAGAACTATCTTCTTTCTTAAAAATACCTATAGATAATTTATTGAAGCAGGAGCATGAATTACAAAATCAAAATATGACAATATCAACAATTCATGCTAAACAAAGAAAGGAGAGCAAATGATTACAACCATATTGTTATAGAGTATTGGTATTAAGTTGTCAATGCCTTGGTAGTTTCATGTGACGGTGAGTGTTAGAGGAATCTTGAATCTGTTTTCGTGCTTGATAGATTCAGACTTGAAAGACTAATAAGAGAACATCTCGATAGAAGTATTTGAACTAAGGAGTAAGTGTTAATTACCTAATGAACTAGAACAGAAAGGAGAGATAAATGTATAAAAAAGTATTAGAAGCAGAAAAGAAAGCTTCAGAAGCAAAAAAAGAAAGCCACAGTGCAATGAAATGGGCATCTGTAGCTCTTGGAATTACTATTTTGTGAATAGTTCTGAAAATGCTTGGCATAACGTAGGAAATCCGCCACTGGAGCGTGATTAAGTTTTAAAAATTGAATATTGATAGTTGGGAAAAAAGTCGAATTTTGTGAATTTTGTTATATCTTCGGCAAAGTTCGACATAGAATGGTATAGATTGCTTTTAAAATATTGTATGGCAATGGCGCCCTAAATCGGAAGTAGATTAACAGCTGTTTAAGGACTGATTTATCGTATTGTTATGTATCTTAATTTCCTTTAGGAAATTTTATTTCATCGTACGTACCTTATTTTCCATTAGGAGATTTATCGTTTATGTATTTTGTTAACACTTCATAAATATCAAGTGCGCTTGTAAACAGGGTATGGATTGTGCAAAAATCAAAACCACAGCACAATGAACCTATCATACTTGCAAATACAGCAACGACAGCTTTCATAACATTCCTCCTTTCAGGTGAATGTGCGCCATCGCCATATTTACTATATCATTAAAAATCGATATAAACAACCAATATTTTCCAACTATCAAGAGGTAGTTGGATTTTTTTATTACAGAAAGGCAGGTGAGTAAATGCAATTTAATTGAGTCCTTTACCCAGGGTACAAACACAGCAAAACACAGACCTAAGCACTCTGAAATATGAAATACCCATTGTAAAAATACATCTCCTTATGATTTAAAAGCAATTTTCGCAATGCACCCTGGTTTAAGGACTCAATTTAGAAACAAGAATGTAGTAAGAAAGGAGGCACAGTATGGTTAGACATTTTCTAGCAGACGGAAGAGAAGTAGAAAGCATAAAAGGTTTTGTAGTCCCGGCTACAGGAGCAACAGAAGCGGTATACCGTATTATTGAAGATTTTATGAGAAGAAAACATCGTGAGAACAATGGAGCAAAAAACACACGGAAGCTTCCAGGAAAGGAGAAAAATGAAGAGAAAAGAACTGCATAGCTGGCTGATTGCCCTGGCAATGCAGCTTGTATGGGTTCCGCTGTTTTTTATGGAACTGGAAGAAGAATATATTCCACCGGAAGAAGTCATCGAAGAAGAGTGGGATTTAATCCGCTGGAAACAGGAATAGAGGAAAGGAGACTTGTGATGCAGGAACTGCCGGAGAAATGGAAAGATGCACAGGATATTGAAACTTTCAGAAACTGGAGAAGCTGGATGCCCTACATGAAGCCGGAACCGAACGGCTACTGTTACGTAAACGGAGAACCGAGGCGTTATTACCGCCATGTAAGCGGCAGGTATTTCTACAGAAAAGTGACAGAAAGTGAAATGCACAGAAATAAATAAAAAAGCACTAAAACGAATTGCGGTCGTTTCAGTGCAAAGAGTAATGTTTGGGTTAAAACTCTGTTTTTATTATAACCCAAATGCTCGAAAAGTCAAGATAAACGGGAGCCTTTTGGCCCCCTGTGAGTCTTGCTAAAAGTATTATCTATTCGACCAGGGGAAGTAATGTATGCCGTATATTGAGGAAGTATGCGTGGCGGGAAAAGTAGTGGAAGTAAATAAATATTATTCGTACAGAACCCATGCAAAAGGTGAAAAGAGAAGCGACAGGGGAAAAGAGTCTTCCGATGCACAAAAAAGGATAAACCAGAGGAAAGCGGAAAAGGAACTCAGACGTTCCATGAATGCAAACTTCGTGGACGGGGACTACCTTATCCGCCTGGATTTTTTCAAAAGGCCTCCGGGGAGCAGGGAGATGCAGGAGCTCATCAGCGCGTTCGTAAGAAAGCTCCGGACAGCTCTGAGGCGGACAGGGATGGAAATGAAGTACATCTATGTAAAGGAAGTAGGTCCAAGAGGCGGAAGGCATATCCACATGATGCTTACCAAATGCGACACGGATATCATACGGAAACTGTGGACGCATGGGGGCATCCACATTGATCCATTGAACACCAACGGGCAGTACGGAAAAATAGCAGCTTATTTTATGAAATATGCACTGCGAACGGAAGAAACGGAAGGAACTCTGATCGGCAAGCGCTGGTACGGTTCACGCAATCTCGCAAAGCCGGAGATAACCAAAAGAATCATCTCAGCCAATAAATTCCGGGAAGAGGTTAAGAAGAACCACCGGAAGGCAATCGAGCGTGGCGAGTATATTCTTGACGAGGAAACCGTAAGAAGCGGGATATCGGATGAAACAGGGTATGGATACTTTACATACACACTGATCAGGAAGGAAAGCAGACGAAAGGGAGGATAGCCGTGGAACTGGTAAACATCTATACATACAGCACTGCAAAAAGCCCGAAAGCCTTGAAATCACAATGTGAGGCGGTCGGTTTTGTCATTGAATATCCGGGAAAAGAGGACAAGGCCTATCCACAGATGAAAATCATAAAGGAAATGAGCTGGTACCGGTCGGAACTGTACGTGCTCGAAAGGGCTCTAAGCCGCATAAATACAATGTGTGAGGTGCATTGCTACATCGAATGTGACTATGTGGCGGCGGGTTTTGAACAGGGCTGGCTTGACCAGTGGATGCAGAACGGATGGAAGACGGCATCCGGTAAAGACGTGAGAAACAGAAAGGAGTGGGAGGCTCTGATTGCACTGGTGCAGGAGAATGACCATTACCTTATGTTCCACATAAAGGAAGAACACCCATATAGGAAATGGCTGAAAACTAATATGGAAAAGGTGAAAGCAAGAAAGAAAGCGGGGAGATGATATGAGAAAAGCATTAAAAGAAGCCCGCAAAAAAGCGGGCATGACACAACAGCAGATGGCTGACAGGTTAGATATAAGTCTTAGATATTATCAAAGTATTGAAGCAGGCGATAGAACAGGAGACTTTATTATATGGGACACATTAGAAGATATTACAGGTATTCATCAACGGAAACTCCGAGAGATTGTAAATAGTCTTCACGTTCCAAAAGATAATCAGTAGGTACTTCGAGAATATTCGCAATTTTTACAAGACATTGTAAAGAAGGAGTTCTTTCTCCTTGTTCATAATGTTGGTACGCTCTTAAAGTAATATCAAGCATATCAGCCATTTGTTGAAGTTTTATTTTGCGTAATTTTCTTGTAGAACGTAGTCTTTCATTAAACATAAAAATACCCCCATTTTGTTCATAAAACATCTTGACTATGAACATATAGTACGTTATTATTTAAAATAAAGATATGCACAAAATGTTCATATAACAAAAAGGAGGGAATATTATGAATGACGCAAGAATACTCGTAGAAATTTCAGATGAACTTTGTGACGCAAACAAGATGCTTGAAGTATGCAGAGGATATACCCAGGCGGAAGAACCGGACATGGAAGCACTGAATGCTGTTTTGTTTAAGCTGACAATGACATACGAAAAGATACTCCAGAAAGTATCTAACAGAAATCAGACAGGGTTTTCAGGGAGGTAAGTATGTTTTTGTACAGGATGAATAAAACAATGGAAATGCTTGGTTACCAGCCGCCTCTGCAGCTGGTATGTGGTAATGGGATTGCAGCAGAGGATTTTAGAAACGTACTGGATGCCTATGAAAAGAGCAGGGTGCATTCTATGACCGAAATTGGAATAGATGCATTCATGCTTGGGTACATATACGGAAAACGTGCAGAAAGAAACAAAAAAAGACAATCCCCTTAACTTTGGCGAGTGGGAAAGATTGTCTTTCAAGAACAAGGAGTACCTTGTAATAAAAATATAAGGTACTCCGAACAAAAAAACAAGTAGAAATTGGAAAAAACTGAAAGATTTTGGGTCAATGAGACTGTTTGGAAGAAAGGAGTACATATGAGTGAAGATAAACGTTTGAATGAAGTAATCCGCGTTAAAAAACAGCCAAGTAATTTTGTACTGCTGGACAAGACGTTCCTGGAGGATGACAGACTCTCTTTTAAGGCAAAGGGCATCCTTGCCTATCTGCTGAGCAAGCCGGATGACTGGAAAGTAATTGTCGGAAATCTTGTGAATTATTCCGCAGACGGCAAATCGTCAGTATATGCAGGATTAAAGGAGTTGAAGGAATACGGATATTATGAAAAAGTGCCTGTAAGAAATGAGCAGGGAACCAGGATAGAGCGTTGGGAAAGCGTGGTGTACGAAGTTCCACGCACGCTACTTACCGATTTTCGGGAAGTAGAGGATAAGGGTATGCCGCAGCAGAAAGAAGCAGCAGTGCGTCCGGAAGAGGAAACCGTGGAAGATGACAGCCTTTCTCTACTTACCGATTTTCAAGAAATAGAGAACCAAGATATAGAAAATCAATTTATAGAAAACCGGGAACGTAATAATAATTATAATACTAAAAATTATAATAACAAAAATAACGTCACATCCTGTCTGTCTAATCAGACGGGAGAGGACAGACAGCCGGATCCGGAAACAGTAGTGTCACTGTTGAGGGAGAATATCGGCTATGAGGATTTCAAAGTAGCCCATGCAGGTGATATTGCCCTTGTGGATGAATTTGTCGGCATAATGGCGGATGCTGTCCTGTCGAAAGGGAAGACCGTCCGCATTAACGGCGAGGAAAAACCAAGGGAACTCGTAAGAAGTGCACTGATGAAACTGAATTATTTCCACCTTGAACACGTACTGTGCCGTTTTAAGCTGCTTGACAGGCGGATTAAGAAAAAGCGCCAGTACATACTGTCCATGCTGTACCATTCGTCAATGGAGCTGGAATCGGGCCTGGTGAACGAGGTGCATGTGGATTTGGGATATTAATACAAGGAGGAAAAGAGGATGAAAATTATTGCAGTTATGTCACCGAAAGGAGGAATCGGCAAGACGACGACATCCGATTCCATTGCATATATTCTGGGCGAGGAATTTGGAAAAAGGGTATTGGTGCTTGAGGGAGACCCGCAGGGCGACACATCAAAGACATTCGGGGCATACGAACCGGATGGAATCGGAATGAGCGAACTGCTCGAAAAACACGAAACTGTCGGCGGTACATACAGAACAGGTGATTTGATTCGTCCAACGGAATATTCACACGTTGACATTATTCCGGGGAACGGTTATCTCATGCAGACCGACATGAATCTGTTACTCAAGGAGGATGACAACCAGGTCACACGGTTGCGTGAGGCACTGGCAGAGGTGGCGGATGCGTATGACTATTGTATTTGCGACTGCGGCCGTCTGCTTGACATGGTGGTCATCAACATCCTTTTGTCTGCGGAACTGGTCATCGCACCGGTGAAGGTAGGAGGATACGAAATCGAGGCACTCCAGAACCTTGAGGAGCAGCTTGAGGATTTGAGGGACATGAATCCGGACTTGGCCATTAAGGTATTGTTCACCATGCGGCAGAAAAACAAGGTTTCCGCAGAGTTTGAGGAATGGTTAAAGCAGGAATCCGGGTTTGATATGTTCTCCGCATCCGTACGCCGTTCCGTGGTTGCGGAAAAATCAACAACGGCAATGGTGCCGCTTCCGAGGTTTTCAAAGAACTGCACGGTGACAAAAGATTACAGATGCGTGGTGGAAGAAGTTCTGGCAGAAATGGAGGGTTAACTTATGGCATCCGGTTTTAGCGTAAGGGACGCATTAAACAGAAACAGCAAAGTGGGCACTGACGAATCTCCGAAAGCAAGATTCCGCACAAAGGACATCTCAATTTTCAAGATGTACCCGAATGACATGAATTTTTACAGCGTGGAGCAGATAGAAGAACTGGCGGGGGACATTCTCATGTACGGCCTGAAACAGAATCTGGAACTCGTGTATGCCCCGTGCGAAAAAGGCGAATACCGCATTGTTGCAGGCGAAAGACGGTGGCAGGCACTCAAGTTCCTCGTATCGAATGGCTACAGGGAATTTGAGATTGCAACCAGCAAGCTGACCGTGCCGCAGGATGAAGACGAGGAACAGATTGAAATCATCATCGCAAATACATACCGTGACAAGACCATAATGGACATGATCGAGGAGGAGACACGCCTTAAGGAATCTCTTGAACGCATGAAGGCAGCAGGGAAAAAGATTAAGGGATACGACCTGCAATCTGGACGGCTGAGGGATGTCATTGCATCGATGCTCCACATGTCAAAGACAAAAATTGCACAGATGGAGGCGGTAAGCAACAATCTTATTCCGGAATGGAAGGAGGAACTGAAACATGAGCGTCTTGCGTTTTCGGCAGCGTACGAGTTAAGCGGGATGTCTTCGGACGGACAGCGCGAGGCACTTGGGAAATTCATGGATTCCGGTGAACTCACGCACAAGGACATTAAGGACATGAAAGAGGCGAAAGCGGCCGAGGCAGAAAAGCAACAGCTTGAGGGTCGGATGAATCTGGATGACATGCAGCAGTTTCAGGAGATGGCGGAATCGCGTGTGTCAGAATCTGACACGGAGTATGGGGCTTGCGGTGTGTCAGAATCTGACACAGAATCCGGGGGTTGTATTGTGTCAGAATCTGACACGGAATCCGAGGCTTGCGATGTGGAAGCATCTGCTCCAGTGCCTAAGAAAGAGGCTGGTGAAAATGCCCCAGACATTGATAAGCACAATGTGCAGCAGGATTTTAAAGGAATGAAAGTGGAGCATTTCGCACCAGTGCAGAATGCCGAAGAACAGATTTCAAATTGCGAGAAATCCCTTGCACTCATGCTGGATGAACTGAACGAGCATTTTCTCAACTCCGACCTCGATAAAATGTCTGTTACAGCCACGGCAATTATATGGAAAATCAAAACAATTAAAAAACTAAAAGGAGAAAACCAATGAGAATTTACATTATCCATCCTTCCGACAAGGA
>CAYVGA010000017.1:0-24305 GCA_964449855.1 uncultured Lachnobacterium sp. | reverse complement strand
CTTATATAAAGATTATAACATAATCCACATATATGAGATAGTAAAACTAATTTCCAAAATCCAAGAAAAAGAGCTTCTTCTCTATATTTCCAGACTTCATTATGAGGATGAGTCTGGAAATATAGAGAAGAAGCTCTTTTTCGTAGAATTTAGAAAAACCCCTTTTCTGAGCTTAATCCCAACCTAATTTATTTCACGCAAGCCTTATACTGCTCCTTCAACTGCTGCACCTTTTTTTCATCCGCTTCCGGTGTAGGATACATTCCTTTTTCATGCATCATACAGAATACGTCCTGCTGGATTTCATGCTCTTCCTCAAGAATATCAAGAAGTGTTTCACGTACATTTTCGTGCACACACTCATTAGATGCCTTGTTAAAAAGTTCTGTACAACACTTCTGTGCAGACAATGCATCACTTAAAATTTCTTTTTCTGTATAAACTGACATATTTTCATCCTCCAATAATGATAATGATTTAAAACCCCATGTTAAGATAAATGAGAATAAAGTTCATTTACATGCTTCTGATGCTTTTCTGATATTTCAAGCATCTTAGACTTCACATGTTCATTTTCTGCATGATCTGCAAGCATTTTGAATTTTTTCACTAAAAGGTCTTCGTCTGCGAGAAGCTCCTGAATCGAAGCAAGCTCTTTTTCGGATAACTGTGCCATAATTGCTACCTCCTGATACATTTGTTAAATACAATTCGTTTCTGTAAAAGTATCTGTAAATCAAAGTAGAAATATACCTCGATTCAAATTTTTTATGCCTTCACCCAATAAACTCGATTTACATAAAAATTTTATAAAAATGCATATAATATATCTCATAAGTACGCGTAATTTTACTTTCACATTACCATTAACATATGCTATAATAGATAAACTAAATCATTTTGAAAAATTTACCTTATAAAGGAGAATAAAATAATGGCTAAAACAACACAGGACATTATCAATTTTATTCAGGAAAATGGTATTCAGATGGTAGACTTTAAAATCGTTGATATCAACGGTCAGTTCCGCCATGTAACGATTCCTGCATCCCAGTTTACAGAAGATACCATGAAAGATGGTATCGGTTTTGACGCTTCAAACTATGGATATGCGGTTGTAGAAAAGAGCGACATGGTATTTATCCCGGATTTGGATACTGCAATCGTAGATCCATACTGTGATATCCCAACACTTTCTATCACAGGTAATGCAATGGTTATCGACTATCCGGCAAACCGTCCTTTGGACCAGTACCCAAGAAACATCGTTCTTGCTGCAGAACAGTATATGAAAGACAGCGGCATCGCTGACACCATGTTAATCTTACCGGAATTCGAATTCCACATGTTCGATCAGGTAGGCTGGGCTGTACGTCCTAATTCTATCGGTGTAGAAATTAATGCTGAACAAGCTTATTGGAACAGCAATACCCAAGGCCTTGGCTGTGTCGTTCCTCACCAGAAAAACTACCACATCGCAAAACCATTCGACCGCACATACGAAGCACGTTCTGAAATGTGCTTGGAATTAGAAAAAATGGGGATCGCTATCAAATACCATCATCCGGAAGTAGGTGCTGCAGGACAGTTCGAAATCGAACCAATGCTTGGTCAGATGTCAAAAATGGCAGATGCTTCTATGATGATTAAATACGTAGTTCACAACACAGCAGCTCAGTACGGACAGGTAGCAACCTTTATGCCAAAACCAGTTTACGGTGAAGCTGGAAACGGTATGCATGTACACATGCTTTTATTAAAAGATGGACAGCCTGTGTTCTCTGATGACGACGGCTACTCACACTTAAGTGAAACTGCTCACTACTTCATGGGTGGACTTTTGAAACACATCGCTTCTCTTTGTGCAATTACAAACCCAAGTACAAACTCATTCAAGAGACTTGTTCCTGGCTTTGAAGCACCTGTAACTGTAGGATATGCAACATCAAACCGTAGTGCCGTTATCCGTATTCCTGCTTACGCAAAAACACCGGAACTTCGTCGTTTCGAAATCCGTAACCCGGACGCAACCTGTAACCCATACCTCTGCTACGCAGCACTTCTTATGGCCGGTCTTGACGGTGTAAAAAATAAAATTGATCCACATGCAAATGGCTGGGGACCATACGATATGAACCTCTACCATTTACCGGAAGAAGAAAAAGCAAAACTTTCCTCTTTACCAACTCGTTTGGAAGATGCACTTGACGCTTTAGAAGCAGACCATGATTACTTGACCGCTGGCGGTGTATTCCCGGAACAGCTTATCAAGAACTTCATTGCTATGAAACGTAAAGAATGTGCGGAAATGTCTAAGATTCCACATCCTGCGGAATTTGATAAATACTTTAATTTATAAAAAATTTAAGGGGCGCCCAAAGCGCCCCTTTTTACACCTCAATCTCCACTGCATCCACCACATACTTATCCGTATACAAAAATACATGATCCCATTCCTGCAGCACCATATTTCCACTTGGAATCTTTACTTTATTTTTACGTTTCACCAAAATAATAATCGAATGTCTGGAAATATCCAAATCCCGAATACGTTTTCCAACCCAAGGATTGTCTTCACGAAGCACCATTTCTGTCAAATGAATTTCATCATGTTCATCTCCATATGGTTCCGCACCAAAGATAATGATATCTCCATCCAAAAGCATCACATCTCCTCTTGGAATAAGATTACGATCTCCACGCTTAATCATTGCCATAATGACATGTCGCGGAAGTCCCAGTTCGCAGACACGTTTTCCAACCCAATCATCATCTTCTTTTAACGGAATCTTGATAAACTGCATATCCTTTGCAGTCCCAACATGTACCGCTTTTTTCATCTCCGCATACTGCTCGACAAAACCCGCACTGATAATACCCGTTGGAATCGCAACCACACCAACACCAAGGAATGTAATAAAAATACCAAATATTTTTCCAAGTGTGGTAATCGGATAAATATCCCCATATCCTACCGTCAACAGAGAAGATACTGCCCACCATACACCGGAAAACGCATTTTCAAATACCTCTGGCTGAGCTTCATGTTCAATACTATACATACAAAGACTTGCTGCAAGTATCAGCATCGTGATAATAAAAACCGAAGAGGTCAATTGCGGTTTACGATTCTTCAAAACCGCTGTAATAACACTCAATGAATCAAAATAATAGTTAATTCGGAATAATCGAAAAATACGAACAATTCGTACCATTCGAAATGCTACCGTTCCTCCCGGAAAGAATATCGGCAGAAATTCCGGCAAAAAGGAAAACAAATCAATTAAGCCGCTTAGCGAAGTCACATACTTTAAAATAGCTTTCGGCTCTGGAAATGCCTCATACAGATACTTTGCAGTCCACAAACGGAATATGTAATCCTGTATAAAAAATAATAGTGTAATCTGCTCAACAACATTTAAAATATGTCCATACGGAACACGAACCTCCTCAAAGGTATATAAAATCGTTACGGTTAAATTCAAAAGAATCGCCGCTGCATTTTCATAGTCATACCAGCGGCTGTGTTCATCAAAATCGCTTCCTACTTCAATAATATGAAACAATCGTTTTCTGTATTTTTCCCATTTCGTTGTCGCTTTCATATATTTTTCCCCAATTCATATGATAAATTATAAGTAAGCCAAGGTTCAAAATTACACAAATTTTGAAATATATTTCTGCCTACCTTATGCCCTAACCATATATATTGTACCACGTTCCAAGCTAAATTCAAAGAATAACACTCTTTGGGGTAATGTGTGTTTGATGTATACATAATTTCAAATCAACTTTTGTATAGACCTAATTTAAGCGAAAGATTACTTTACTTCACTTTTTAATACCATCCTCTCCCCCATCTTTCTCATAATCATAAACAACCTCTCCATCGATAATCGTATATAAAGTTTTCGTAAATACCTCCATCGGATTTCCGGAAAAAACTGCAATATCTGCATCTTTTCCCTCTTTTAAACTGCCAACCCTGTCAACTACACCACAGATCCGGGCCGGATGAATCGTAATGGCTTTTAACCCTTCTTCCATCGGCAATCCTCTTTTTACTGCTAAGCCGGCACAAAGCGGCAGATACTGAATCATTGTTACCGGATGATCTGTCGTAATCGAAAACAAAATCTCATGTTCCTGCAATATTTTATTGGTTTTAAAATTCATATTTTTTACTTCCAATTTAGAACGAGAAGTCAGATCCGGACCTACAATCACAGGATGTCCCGATTTTTTTACCTGCTCTGCAATCAAATGGCTTTCCGTTCCATGATCTATGGTAATACGCAGATCAAATTCTTTTGCAATACGAATGGCCGTAAGAATATCATCTGCACGATGTGCATGTACTTTTAGCGGAATTTCTCTGTTTAATACCGGAATCCAGGGCTCCATCTGAAAGTTCTCTTTTTCCAATGTCCCGCTTTCTTTTTCTTTTTTGTATTGCACAGCTTCAAACAATGTCTTACGCAATAAAGCCGCTATTCCCATTCGAGTAGCCGGATATTCATCTTTATCACCATAACAGGTTTTCGGATTCTCACCGAATGCAGCTTTCATCGCCGCAGGTGCTTTTACCACCATTTCGTCAATACATCTGCCATGCGTTTTCATAAAAAGAAATTGTCCACCTACCACATTTGCACTGCCCGGTCCTGTCATCACAGAGGTAATGCCGGCTTCTATCGCATCATGAAAAGCCGCATCCATCGGATTTACTGCATCTATTGCGCGAAGTGTAGGTGTGACCGGATTGGTTCCTTCATTGCAGTCATCCCCAATCAAGCCAATTTTTTCTTCGGAAATTCCAATGTGGCAATGTGACTCAATGATCCCCGGAAGCACCCATGCACCTCCTACATCCAGAATTTCCTCCGTTCTCCCATTGGAACGCAAATTCTCCATTTTCCCTACTTCTTCGATATACTTTCCATTTATCCGCACATAACCTCGTTCAATAATTCCTCTTTCTTCCATCGTATAAATTCTTCCGTTTACAAGTAACATTTTCTTAAAAACCTTTCTCTTGTTTTCAACAGCTTTCGCATTTTTTGTTTAGGATTTCCACAAAATCTCCAAATATTCCTTTGTATTTTTTCGCATACTATTTATTATTTTATTGTATGCGATTTGTATTTATGGTAATGTGAAAAACGAAATTTTTTATAGGAGGCAAGAACTAATGAAAAAGAACAAACACATGGGCCTTTCAACGAAAATCTTTATCGCGCTTTTAGCCGGTGTCGTTTTTGGGCTTCTTATCAATTTCTTCTTACCATCAGGAATGTTAAAGGATACCATTCTGATCAATGGTATTTTGTATATTGTAGGAAATGGCTTCATCCGTCTCATGCAGATGCTGGTCATTCCACTGGTTATCTGCAGCTTAATCTGCGGAACCATGTCCATCGGTGACACAAAAACCATTGGAAAAGTCGGTGTAAAAACACTTGTTTTTTATACTGCAACCACTGCCCTTGCAATTACTATCGCATTGGCACTCGGACTTTTGGTTCGCCCGGGTCTTGGCTTAAATATCACATCTGTAGAAGCAGGTAACGTTACCGCTTCCGAAAGTATCAGCATGACTGACACACTTTTGAATATTATTCCAAAAAATATTATCGCTTCCATGGCGGAAGGTGATATGCTGCCAATTATCGTATTCTCTGTTTTTGTGGGAATTATGCTGGCAAAACTAGGAGACAAAGCAAGCACTGTTTCCAAATTTTTCTCTGAATTTAATGATGTTATGATGGAAATGACCGTTACTGTTATGAAAGCTGCACCGGTTGGTGTCTTCTGTATGATTGCAAGAACGATTGCAACCATCGGTTTTGATGCATTCCTTCCAATGTTAAAATACATGGGCAGTGTCCTGTTTGCTTTAGTGATTCAGTGTCTTGGTATTTACCTGCTGATGTTATTTGTATTTACACGTTTAAACCCAATTACTTTTATTAAGAAATTTTTCCCGGTTATGGAATTTGCATTTTCAACTTCCAGTTCCAATGCATCTATCCCTATGTCCATTGAAACACTGGATGAGAAACTCGGCGTTTCCAACAAAATTTCTTCCTTTACCATACCTTTGGGTGCAACCATCAATATGGATGGTACAGCCATCATGCAGGGTGTAGCCGTTGTATTTATCGCAGATGCTTATGGAATCCCTCTTACTGCCGAAATGCTTACAACGGTCGTTCTGACAGCGACTCTGGCTTCCATCGGTACTGCCGGTGTACCGGGTGTCGGACTTATTACACTGGCCATGGTACTTACTTCCGTCGGGCTCCCAACCGAAGGCATCGCACTGATTATGGGTATCGACCGTATTCTTGATATGGCACGTACCGCAGTCAATGTCACTGGTGATGCAATTTGTACTACTATCGTGGCTCACAACGAAGGTCTCATAAATAAAGAAATATTTGATAGTAACTTTTCAGACCAGCACTAAACATTTGCTGATTAGCATTAAGTGAACAGTAACCCTGCGAAAAGCTACGATTTTGATTCTCTCATAACTGACTTGTTTTTTAAAAACATACGCTATATAATAAAATTATATAAAGCAACTAGTAGATGCCATTTGTTGAAAGGGGGAATCGCAATGGCAATTGGAAGAATTGAACCTATTCGCAGCACCACTCCATCGACCGCAGTATCCAGCGTAGCAAGTGCCAGCAAGAATCTGCAAAACCAGATTCTGATAAAACAGCAGAATCTAAAAAAACTTTCTACTGATTCCAGTTTAAGCATAGATGAAAAGGAAAAGCAGCGTCAGGAACTTCAAAAAGAAATCGAAGAACTCAAACGAAAACTGGAACAAATGCGTTTGAAACAGGAAGAAACGAAAAAAGCAGAAGAATCCAAAAAACGAAAAGATTTGGAAATCGAAGAGGCTTCTGAAACACAAACAGAAAAACAGGAAAATCATACTTCCGCTGTAGAAGAATCGGAAGAACACAAACACGAAATGACAGAATTATCCGCAAACGAAGTACAGAAAATGCTGGATACCAATTTTGTTCTAAAAGAAGAGATGGTTCAGCAGGGTGCAGCATACGATCGTGAGAATACCGTGCGTATTTTATCATCCGAAATCAAACAGGATGAACGCTATGGTACAGATACTTCTGCCAAAGAAGAACGCTTGGACACCATTCGGGATAAAGGAAGTTTTTGGACCGATGCAAAATATAAAACACAAGAACCAGAAACACCACCTTTGATTCATCCGGATGTACAGGTAGTGATTAACCAGTAGGCTGATTTTTGAAACGCTGTGATAAATGAAAATCATTTACCACAGCGTTTTTTATTGCTTATTTATTTTCTATTTAAAAAGAAACGTAATTATTCAGCCCCTCATAATTACGATTCGCAAACCCATGAGAAATCAGTTGCACTGATGGGTTTGCTCACACCTAAATCATGTTCTTACGCTCAAAACAGCAAGTGTTTTGAGCTATACTGAATAGTTACAAATAAACTCCTTAAAATATGCACATTCCTCATCATTACAAGCAATTCCAACCTCATTACGCATGTCCAAATGGAACACATGTCCAAGCTTATTTTTTTCATCCCCATAAAATTTGTACACATATGGAACATTACATGCATCTAATTTTTTCTTAAAGGTCTCCGGCTGTTCCCGTAAAAAGTCCTCATTTGATGTCATAAGGAAACATGGTGGAAACTTCTCATTTACATACGCAATCGGATTTGCTAAACACAGATATTGTTCCATCTTCCCTTTCGGCAATACATCTTTCATAAGCCTCATCGTTGTTCCGCCAGATCCATTCTGCACTGCATCCATATCCAATACGGCACAGTTTAACGCAATTGCCTTTGGCACAAAACCTTCTGGTGCCCGAAATCTAAATTTCGATGCATATTCCGGATTCGTACACATCGCACAAAACAATGCCAGAATATTTCCACCAGCAGAATCACCCACAGCGAACACATTCTCCAGGTCCATGCCAAACTGCACACCATTTTTTAATACCCACTGAAATACCTTTACCGTATCTTCCAAATGACATGGAAACTTATTCTCCGGAGATAAACGATAGGTAAAATTCACTACAACAAAGCCTCTTTGTGCAAGGCTCATACAGTAATGACTATACAATTTCTTATCTCCATACACCCATCCACCGCCATGTACACTGACAATTACCGGTAGCTTTTCTTCTGTAGACGATGGACGATATACATCCAAAACATTCATTTTGTGTGGTCCATAAGAAATATCTTCTACGCGAACGATATTATCCGGATATACCAGACCGGCATCTCGCTCCGCATCACTCTTTCTACAGCCTCTTCGCATCATAAAACTCATTACCGACATAAAAAACCTCCCCTTTGTACATCTTCTATCAATTCGCTATTTCAAAATGTAATTCTTCTTTCTGTTCTATTTCCTCCATCTGCACATCTGCAATCTGTATTCTCGGAATGGACTTTAAACATTCTATCAAATACATAATTCTATTTCGTGGCCCTTGTATCTGCGCATGCACATCACCATTGGGCAAATTCTCCACAAATCCGGTCAATCCCAGCTTTTGGGCAATTGCCCATGTTTCATAACGAAAACCAACACCCTGCACGAGCCCTGAAAACACAATACGGTACCGTATGATTTCATCCTCTGGAAAGCGGGATGTATCTATATTCTGCGTCGTATCCTTCATATACTTGTCACAAAACTGATTCCAAAGATTCTTTAATCCCATTTGATACATCTCACTTTCCCACTATTCTGTTTTCCATTTTATCATAGAAAGAGAAAAAAGCAACTTCTCTTCCTATTTTATTATGTATGTCCCAAGTACTTTTCTTTTGTCGCTAGTCCGCCACGAATGTGTCGTTCAGCTTTGTTCACGTCCAGCACTTTTCGCACTTCTGCTGCCAAGGATGGATTAATCTGCAGTAATCTGTCACTGCAATCCTTATGTACCGTACTCTTACTAATTCCAAACTGTTTCGCCGCCTGCCTTACTGTTGCATTCTTATCAATAATATAACTGGCAACTTCTACGGCTCTTTCTTCGATATATTTTTTCATGAGAAAACCCCTGCAATACATTTTTTAACATTGTATGCAGGGGCTTACTTGTTTATGTTTTAATTATAGCTCTCAAAAAATGTCTTTAACACTAATTTGCTTTATCTGTAGAAACCCGTCAATATATTACTATGTTCATGTTTATCAACCATTCTATTAGAGTTATTGCGTTCTGTTACGACTATTATTGTATTGTAATAAAGCAGAAAGGCAAGAGATTTTCTCCTGCCTTTACTAAATTTTGATATCTCTTCGATCACCAGACAAATAATCTCTTATCTCTTTCAACAATCTACTTTTCCCTGAATTATTAGGTCCCACTATTATGTTAATCTTTTTAGGCACAATTGTCTGAATTCCATCTATTGTATTAACATTTATTCTATCTTAAATTGATACATGCTTCCTCTTTCTAATTTCCCAACGGATATACCTCCTGAAATTTCTCCAAATCAGCATCTTGCAATGCCGGCACCCAAAAGAGACTATAACTGATTATGCCGTCCACAGGACTTTCAGATTCCACATAAAAACAATAATATGGCTGATAATACCGGCAATTCGAATTTGTTAAATAAATAAGCTCTACCAAACAAATATTTTCATCCGAAAATCCTCCACCTATCGTATCCGATTCTGAATAAAAACTAAAATAATTCCCTTTTTCTAAACGAGTTCTAGCTTCTGCTTTCGAAATAATGCTATAATCTCCTAAATATTCAGCTGCCACGCGCACATCACCATAATGCATAGTGGTAAGTCCATTTTCATTTCCATAAAAACTTACATTTTGGAAACAGTATTCAGTAACAGAATCCGGAGTACCATTTTTCACGTTATACGCAGAATAAAATATATTTCTTCGGCCTGTTAAATCATAATGAATCGAACTTTCATCGGCTGCATTTTCAAATCCCAATAAATCCTTATATTTCTCCGTTAAGTATTGTGTCAACTGTACAGCTTCCAAATAGGTGTTATCATCGGAAAACCGATTCTCTTCGGAAAGTGCTGCCGGTTCATAAAAGAAAATAGAAATTTCTCCATTACCACAAATTCGAATTTCTGCCAATTCTGTTTGCGCATTTATCTGTGAAACATCACTTCTCACTTCCATTTCTTCATAAGAATTCGAAACATATGCATATTCCGTAACTCTAGTCCCTAATTGTTCTGCTACCTCTTCTGCCATTACAAGCAGTTCATCTTTTGTGAAATAATACGATGCACCACCGCAACCTTCTGCATAGGACAAATTTTTGTAAACAGGATATTCTGTTTCGGATACTCCCTTTAACCACGGATTTTTGGTAAAAAGTCCGTCTTCTTCCCCAAGACTTGCCACACCATTTCGAATACTTGCAGAAAAATAGTTTTCATTTATCCGTTCTACCGGCTGCAAATACAGTTCTCCAATTATAACCAGCAAAACAAGTACCGCTGCTGTGGCAATCCATCTTTGCCATTGTTTTTTTCTATTCTTTCTCACAAGTGTATGTTCGTTCTCGGATACGATATCCAATTCTTCTACAAATGTATCATTTACTTCTGATAATGCTTCTAACAATCGTTTTTCTTTCATAAGACAATGCCCTCCTGTTCCAACTTGTTTTTGAGTTTCTCTCTGGAACGAAGCAGTGACATTTTCACTTTGCTTTCGCCCACATGATATTGGATTGCAATTTCTTTGATTGATAAAAAACAGAAATATCTAGCCATGAAAATTTTTCGATTTTCCAAATTGAGACACGCTAAAAAGTCATTGATTGTATCCACCAAAACCAATTGCTCCGTTATGTGTTCTACACTATTTTGACTTGGAATACATTCCTGCAGCTCCTCCAATGCATATGTAATTTCGTCTTTTCCTCGTTTCTTTGCCTGTCTTTTTTCCCATTTATGCAATGCCAGATTCCGTGTAATTTTTCCCAAGAATGCTTTCAAACTCTGTGGTCTTTGTGGCGGTACAACATTCCACACCTGCAGATAGGTATCATTGACACATTCATCGCTGTCCTCCTTGTTTCGCAAAATGCGATTCGCAATACCAAAACAAAAACGGCCATATTTTTGTGAGGTTTCTTTTATCGCTGATTCCTGTCGGTTCCAATATAATTTTATAATTTCTTTATCATCCATTTTCCTCACCCCTTCACCTTATAAGACCGAAATACAATATCATTCGTCACAATCTTTTTTATATGGTATAACTTCGTGTTTTTTCTGTCAAAATAAAGTACAAAGGTAACTGTTCAGTACAGCTTAAAACACTTGCTGTTTATTCAGGTACTGAATAATTACGTACAAAGCAAAAATCCGCCAAGTGATTGCTGTTGATCTGAAAGCAACAAAAAATATCCGTATCAATAGAGGTGAAACATATGCAGAATCATTTAAAAAATCAAACAAGTCCCTATTTACTACAACACGCTGACAATCCGGTGAACTGGTATCCCTGGTGTGAAGAGGCATTTGCCAAAGCAAAACAAGAGGATAAACCCATATTTCTGAGCATTGGTTATAGTACCTGTCATTGGTGTCATGTCATGGCACATGAAAGTTTCGAAGACGAAGAAATTGCTTCCATTTTAAATGAACACTTTATATCCGTAAAAGTGGATAAAGAAGAACGTCCCGATATTGACAGTATTTATATGTCTGTATGCCAGGCACTTACCGGAAGCGGTGGCTGGCCTGCTACGATTTTTATGACCCCTGAACAAAGACCCTTTTTTGCAGGTACCTACTTCCCAAAACATGCAAAATGGGGAAATATTGGATTTTTAGAATTACTCAGCACGATTGCAAAAAAGTGGCAAAGCGAACGCAATACACTTTTAGAATCCGCAAACCAGATTTTGGAATTTCTTTGTAAAGAAAAACCTTCTCATCTGAAAACATCCAGCAGACCGGAGCAGATTCTTGGGTCAGCACTTCATATTTACCAACAGATTTTTGATAACGAACACGGTGGCTTCGGTGATGCACCCAAGTTTCCGTCTCCCCACAATCTTTTGTTTCTGATGCACTACTATGAAAAAACAAACGATACTTCGACTATGGAAATGGTAAATAAAACCTTACTTCAAATGTATCGTGGTGGAATTTTTGATCATATTGGAGGTGGTTTCTGCCGCTACTCCACAGATGCCTATTTTCTCGTTCCTCATTTTGAAAAAATGCTCTACGATAATGCATTATTAATTCTCGCTTATACCAAAGCATATGAGCTGACACATAACATGTTATATCTTGGAGTAGCAGAAAAAACCGCTTCCTATATCTTAAACGAAATGCGTTCTCCACGTGGTGGATTTTATAGTGCTCAGGATGCAGACAGCGATGGAATTGAGGGCAAATATTATTTATTTGAAAAAATAGAAATCCTAAAAGTATTAGGTATGGAAGATGGCAAGGAATTTTGCAGATATTTTGATATTACGGAAAAAGGAAACTTCGACGGAAAAAATATCCCAAACCTTTTACAGACAGATCTTATCACTTCTCGATACAATGCATTTCTGCCAAAACTATATGCATACCGCAAAAACCGTTATCACCTGCATCTGGATGATAAAATCCTGACTTCATGGAACGGCCTTATGATTGCCGCCTTATGTCATCTATATCGTGTAACCGAAAATGAATTATATTTAGGGGCAGCCGAACAGGCACAAACTTTTATCGAAAACAAACTATGTGAATGTGATTCTCTTTTTGTAAGCTGGTGCGAAGGACAACGCAGTGGAAAAGGATTCCTAGATGATTACGCAAACGAAATTTTTGCCTTACTCGCCTTATATGAAGCCACTTTTGAAAAAAGCTGCCTTACGCGTGCCCGAATACTATGCGACAAAGCCCTTTCCCTCTTCTACGACAAACAAGCATGCGGCTTCTTCTTAAATGGCAATGAAAACGAAACACTCATTATGCGTCCAAAAGAAACCTACGACGGCGCTATGCCTAGCGGCAATTCCATGATGGCATACAATCTACTTCGTTTGAGCCATTATTTTAAAAACGAAGAGTATGGTTCTTTTGCAGAACAGCAAATACAGTTTATGCTGTCCGAATCTGCTTCCTATCCTTGCGGATACGCCATGTTCTTAATTGCCTTACTTGACTATGCCAAATTGCCAACAACCGTGACCATTGTTCTAAAAGATAAAAAAGACTTGAACGGACTCGTATATAAACTACCACTTAATACAATTGTAACTATATTGGAAGAACCGACTACGGAATATCCTATGAAAGATGAAAAAACAACCTATTACGTTTGCAAGGGACAAACCTGTCAACCTGCATCAAATGAACTTCGCATTTGATGGTAACAGTTCAGCCTTTGGCTGAACTGTTACATTTAACGCACATTTTGACACTTAAATCATTTTAGTAAAAATTTTGCATAGACACAATCACAATTGTTCGCGCGAATGTAACTATTCAGCACAGCTCAAAACACTTGCTGTTTTGAGCGTAAGAACATGATTCAGGTGTGAGCAAACCCATCAGCGAAGCTGATTTTTCATGGGTTTGCGAATAACCAAAACTACTTACGCATTCAACCTCAAAAAAGTTTGCCAAAATCTCTTTTCTGCGCTAAATCATACTCTGCTTTATTTCACACCAGTTACTTTATATCCGGCATCTTCTACAATTTTTGCCAACGCTTCATCTGAAATCTCCGCTGCAAGTGTCACAACTGCTGTACCTGTTTCATGGCTAACAACTGCGTTTGCAATAGCATCATTTGCTTCCAAGGCATCGTGTACTCTGCCGCTGCAGTGTGGACACATCATACCTTCAATTGTTAATGTTTTTTCCATAATTTTTTCCTCTTTTCTTTGATTATTTTGTTTGATTTTTTTATCTTTATCTGCTCTGTAAACCTGGAACAGATTTAATCGTAATGCATTGGTTACCACACAAAAGCTGGACAGACTCATCGCTGCTGCCCCAAACATTGGATTTAATTCCCATCCGAACACCGGAATCCATAAACCTGCTGCCAATGGAATTCCGATAGCATTGTAAAAAAATGCCCAAAACAGATTTTGGTGAATATTCGTAAGGGTTGCTCTTGAAAGACGAATTGCCGCCGCTACATCAGTCAAACGGCTTTTCATTAAAACTACATCCGCAGCATCAATGGCTACATCCGTACCTGCACCAATTGCAATACCAATATCTGCTCTGGTAAGTGCCGGTGCATCATTGATACCATCACCAACCATAGTAACTTTGCCTTTTGCCTTCAAATTGCGGACAACCGCTTCTTTTCCTTCCGGCAATACACCGGCAATCACTTCATCCACACCAGCCTGTTTACCAATCGCTTTCGCTGTTGTTTCATTATCACCAGTTAACATAACCACATGAATACCCATATTTTGAAGCTGGCGAATTGCCTCCGGACTATCTTCTTTCATAGTGTCTGCAACAGCAATGATTCCAAGAAGTTCCGTGCCTTTCCCAAAAAATAATGGTGTTTTTCCTTCAGATGCAAAACGTTCTGCAAGAAAAGCGGCATCTTTCTTATTATCTCCTGTGTGTAGGTTTTCGGACTTTCCAATTTCCTGCTGCAGACCATCCGTATCCACATACAGCTTATCCTTTGAATTCTTCTTTCTCTGTTCCAAAAGCTGGCTTTCCACAAATTT
Source organism: uncultured Lachnobacterium sp. (assembly GCA_964449855.1). GTDB lineage: Bacteria > Bacillota > Clostridia > Lachnospirales > Lachnospiraceae > Roseburia. The sequence continues at coordinate 9,545 of CAYVGA010000017.1, read as the reverse complement.
CAAATTCCCGCCAAAAAGAACCTCTTCCCCTATCATAGCACACAAACCATTTCCCGGCATAATAGAAAAATCCTTAATTTTCTTTGCAAATATTTTTTCTTCTTTTGCCTTTTCGACAATCGCATGTGCCAGTGGATGCTCACTCTTAATCTCTAAAGAATAGGCATAGGATAACAGCTCTTTTTCTTCCAAACCATGCATCGGATAGATATCTGTCACCTTTGGCTTTCCACTGGTAATCGTACCTGTTTTATCCAAAGCAATAATCTGTGTTTTCCCTGTTTCTTCCAAGGATACCGCCGTCTTGAAAAGCACACCATGTTTTGCTCCCATGCCGCTGCCAACCATAATCGCAACCGGCGTCGCAAGTCCCAGCGCACATGGACAGCTAATAACCAAAACAGAAATGGCTCTGGCAATCGCAAATCCAAAACTCTCACCTGCCAGCATCCAAATAATAAACGTAATCACTGCAATCGTAATGACCACTGGCACAAATACACCGGACACCTTGTCCGCAATTTTCGCAATAGGAGCCTTAGTCGCTGCTGCATCAGAAACCATCTGAATGATTTGACTCAGTGTGGTATCCTCTCCCACACGTGTCGCTTTGCATCGCAAAAATCCAGACTGATTTACCGTCGCTGCACTGACCTTATCGCCCACTTCCTTATCTACCGGAAGGCTCTCTCCGGTAAGAGCAGCTTCATTTACCGCACCACTTCCCTCCAGCACAAATCCATCTACCGGAATATGCTCTCCCGGACGAACGACAAATTCATCTCCAATCTGCACCTGCTCAATCGGAACTGTCACTTCTTCTCCATCTTTTAAAACCACAGCAGTCTTTGGTGCAAGTTCCATAAGCGATTTTAACGCATCTGTTGTTTTTCCTTTGGAATGTGCCTCTAACATTTTTCCTACGGTAATCAATGTCAGAATCATCGCGGCTGACTCAAAGTAAAACTCATGCATATATTCGTGTGCCAAAGTCATATCCCCCTTTGTCACAGCGTCCGACATCGCAAACAATGCATACGTACTGTATACAAAAGAAGCACCTGACCCCATCGCTACAAGCGTATCCATATTTGGTGATTTGTGCAAAAGACTCTTAAAACCACTGATAAAAAACTTCTGGTTAATCACCATAATAATTGCAGACAAAATCAACTGCAGCAATCCCTGTGCCAGCATATTTCGAGCAAAAAACTCCGGTACCGGCCAGCCCCACATCATATGTCCCATGGAAAAATACATCAGTACCAATAAAAATCCAAGAGAGGTGAATAATCGTTTTTTTAGTTTTGGGGTTTCATGGTCCTCCAAAGCTTCACGTGCTTCCGCATAGTCAATCGCATTGTTTGATGCACCACTCTGTGCCGCCCCCTTTGCACCGGCTCCACTTCCCCCTTTTACCGTCGCCCCATATCCGGCATCTACTACAGCTTTTATAATTTCACTCTCCGGCACATCTCCTTCGACTCCCATTGAATTTGTCAAAAGATTCACCGAGCAGGATGTCACACCCGGTACGGCATTGACCGCCTTTTCCACACGAGCACTGCACGCTGCACAGCTCATGCCTGTTACATTATATTGTTTCATATTGTGTTCCTCATTTCTATTCTTAATTTGACAGAAAAATATTCGTAACAGTTCAGTCCATGACAGTCAGCCGTAGGCTAAACTGTTACCAGTCTTCCTCTGACCGTTACAAAATTTTATTTCATCAGCTTCTGTAATGTTGTCACCAACTCATCCACTGTTTCTTCTTTTCCATCCCGAATATCCTGTGCTACACAAGTCTTGATATGATTTGCAAGCAATACCTTATTAAAACTATTCAATGCAGAAGTCACTGCCGATACCTGCACCAGAATATCCGTACAATAGCAATCATTTTCCACCATCCCCTTGATACCGCGAATCTGACCTTCTATCCTTGAAAGACGGTTGATTAAATCTTTATATTCTTTCTCTGAACGCTCTTTGTGCTTGACACAATGCGGACAAACCGTAGGATTCGTCTGCTCCAACAAACTCTTATCTTCCATCATCCTCATCCTTTTCTATCAATAAAGTTCTATAACACAATATATACCCCCTACGGGTATCTGTCAATTGGTAAAATTTTCTATTGCCAACCCATGCAGAAACGAATATAATAAATGTAGGGTAAGTAGGAAAAGTAGGAATTTTGAGAAAGGAGATACTACTATGGATATGATTGTTGATATGGCAAAAGTAATGTCCAAAGGACAAATCACGATACCAAAAGAAATTCGTGAAAAACTTGGTGTCGATACAGGTGACAAAGTAATGATTATTTGGGATGGTGAACGGGTTTCTATGATGAATCCTGCCATCTACGCAATGAAAATGTTACAAAAGGGATTAGAAGGGGAAGCTGAAAAAATAGGGGTAACATCAGAAGAAGATGTTATAGCTCTTTGCAAGGAAATTCGTAAAGAAGTTGGAGAAAAAAAACGTAATGCGAATTCTGATTGATACCAATATTCTGTTTTCTGTGGCACTATATCCTAATAGTACGCCACAAAAAGCATTTGAATTAGCAGTTTCCCCACCTAATGCTGCAATAGTAAGCTATCAATCTCTTGAAGAATTAACTTCCGTCTTTCACAAAAAACTTCCAAATAAAATATCATTACTTGAGCATTTTTTAGTAACATATTTATGTGGCGTTGAACTCATTGCAGTTCCAAATACATATATAGACTCTGAAACAAAAATAAGAGACATCGACGACCGCACCATCTATCGAGCTGCCGTAAAAGCAAAAGCCGATATCATTCTAACCGGTGACAAGGACCTTCTGGAATCCGGTATAACTTCGCCGCAGATTATGACTGCACGCGAATTCTTAGAAATAAATGATACGATACACTAATCATTTATCACTCCCGCCTCAGGGAAATTTTCCATAAAACTATTTATAGCTTTATAGAAACCATAAGGTACATATTTATACTCTTTTTCTACAATTTTTTATACCCTAATTTTATATTTGTGACAGAGAAGCTGAAACTGCTTTCTCGTAGTTTTTCTGCACAAATCAACAAAATATGCCTCGGTTTCATCAAAACCGAGGCATACACACTACATTATTTATTCGCATCTATAATTGCTTTCGCCACATCTACGCCATCTATGTCATTTTCTACAATTACCGCAAAACAGACTCCATTCGCTTCGTCCATCCATTTCCAGTCCATTCTCGTCTGACCATCTTCATAGCCGTCAAGCTCTACTCCATAAACAGTCATACCTTCGTATTCAAATGACGTTTTCGCTCTTTCTGCAACCCAAACTCCTTCTACCAAATCAAACGAAAAGTAAGTACTCCAATATACCTCATCCAAGGTTCCTATAAAGACCGTGATATCTCTTCCATAGCTTGGATCACCACTGCAAAAATTAACGTCCATGGGATTATATACGTTATTAGTAAGTGCATCCAAATACGTCGTTCCATGCTTTGCCACCATCGTTGTGGTATAATTCGCAAATTTGCTCTCACCAAATGCTTCTGGCAACTTTGCACCTCTAATTTTCAAGTCCTTTTGACAAGCCTCCCAACTTTTATCTTCACACACGACCACCCATTGTCCATATTCGCCCGGATCAATATCCATATCCATATTTGCAAGCACCGTTACCCCACTAATCCCAATAAGTAACACAACTGCGATACAGGCTGCTATCTTTCTCAAAACAGGATATTTTTTCATTTCTTTTTTCTTTTCTGTCATATCAGAAACCCTCCATTCTAAATTTGTTGTAGGAAGTGTTTCTTTTGCATCATAAAGCATGCGTTCTATTTTTTCATTCTCTGTCCTCTTTTCCATCTTTATGCCTCCTGTAATTATTCGACACCTAAATAATTATCTTCTCGTAACTGTTCAGTACCTTCACAGTTACATCTTTTTCTTTAACTTGTTTAGTGCTCTTTCGTATCGTTTCTTCACACTACCCGTAGTCATGTGAAGCACTTTTGCAATCTCACGATGTGTCAAACCTGCGATGATTTTCAGCGAAACTATTTCCCGTTCCACCTCACTCAATCCTGCTATCATTTCCATATACATGAGATTGCCATCCATCTCGTTTTGTTCTGTATGCTGTTCCATAACATCATGCAAAACCTCTTTTTCCATGGGAAATTCCCTGCGTCTTTTTCGAAGTATATCGTATGCGGTATTTCGAGCAATCTGATACAGCCATGCCTTTTCCTTTTGCATCTCGATATACTTGCCCCTATGCAAATATGCCTTTAAAAAAGTTTCCTGCAAAGCATCCTCCGCAGCCTGCTGCTCTCCCAAAATAACATATAAAAAACGAAACAGTTCTTGTTTTCTTTCTTCATAAATCAGCTCTAACCAGTTGTCGGACAATTTTTTCACTTCCTTTGTTTCGAATTTGGATTCCGGTTTCCTCTTTCAATAAGTATAACGTGGCAGAGAAGAAAAATGCGACAAAAAAAAGAACTGCTATTTACGCAGTTCTTCCTCAAAATAATACAAATATACGTCCTCTAAATTGACAGTTGCATCTCTTGTTGCAAAACCTACCGGTGGTTTTGAAGATATTATTCTTACCGACAAACCATTTGCGGTCTGCCGTAAATTGCTCATCACATATTCTTTCTGAACATCCTGCAACTGCTCATTGGAAATTTCAAATTCATACACATTTCCTCTGATGTTTTCCAACAGTTCATAAGGTGTACCCTTTTCAATAAGCTCTCCCTTTTTGAGAAGCAGAATCTCTTTTGCAATCGACTCTACATCCGATACAATATGTGTTGCCAAAATCACTATCTTATCCTTTGCAATCTCACTGATAAAATTGCGAATACGAATGCGTTCCTGCGGGTCTACCCCAGCTGTCGGCTCATCCAAAATCAAAATCTGTGGATTGTTGATAAGTGCCTGTGCCAATAAAATACGCTGTTTCATACCACCGGAAAACGACCCCATTAAGTCTTTTGCATATTTCGACATATTTACTACCTGAAGCATTTCTGCTGTTGCCTGTCTCGCTTCTTTTTTACTCATCCCCTTAAGCTGTGCCATATACATTAAAAATGCTTCCGCAGAAAAATCTTTATAATATCCCTGCTGTTGCGGCATATACCCCAAAACCTTTCGATAATTTTTCCCAAGCTCTAAAATCTCCGTTCCATTCCAATAAATACTTCCACTATCTCTCCGCAGATTATCGGTTAATAAATGAATCAAGGTACTTTTTCCCGCACCATTGGGTCCTAGCAATCCATAGATGCCATTCTCCAAAACCAAAGAAACATTTTTTAATGCCTGCACTTCCCCATAAGACTTTGACAATCCTTGTATTTCTAATCTCATTGTCTGCTTCTTCCCCCTATCCAACAACTTCCCAAAACCAATGCTAAAATCCCTACCGCTTTTAATCCATGCCACAGAATAAAAAACACGCCAATACTGCAAGAAATTGGAACCCACTCTAATTTCAAGATACTCTGCACCGGTGCCATCCAGCCATCCAGACCATATACGTATGCGACCGTCCCCATCTCTAGTCCGGAATATATCAAATACAAAAACAGTGACAAACATCCTGCCGTCTTTACCTTCTTTCGAAACAATGCGTGCTCACCCAGAGCACTTCCACGAATCAAAGATAACATCCCGCTTTTCTTTTCTACGCGAACAGCTCCCATACAAAACAGGACTATTCCAAAACACAATAACACCTGCATAAACAGATTGTTTTCGCCCAAAAGATGGTTGTATGTATAGAGATTTACATACCATCCATCTATGCCTCGCTTTGTTTTCAGCTCTTTCAGATACATGGTCTGTTCCGTCATCTGTTCCAAAAAAATCCGCTCCTGCTCATAAGACTGATACCACATACTTGTACCAATCCATGTATCCAATGGAATCTCCCCTGCTTCATAACGTACGGCTTCCTCCAGATACTTCTGCTCTGCCTCATACAATTCTACTTTCAGTTCCTCCAACTCGTTCTCGGCGGATTCATTCACAATGCCCTTATGCCGTTCTACAAAAGACAGATACATCTTCTGACTGGTAGAAAACTGCACATTCGTAAAATCCGATTGGTAAACGAACACACCCACAATGATAACAAACACCAAAATCCCTTTCTGGCTGATTAAAATTTTATAATACTCCATTCCGCTTACGCCAAATCCGGACATCCACGAACTTTTCCACTTTTTCCATTTTTGCAGCAGATGTTTTCCCCATTGTCTCGCCTTATTGTTTGACGACTCACATGGATATCTTCGGATTCCCACCAAAACAGCTCCCGCCAAACACAGGAAAAAACAAAAACTCATCCATATGAAAATTACCAGATTTTTATTAACTGCCTGCGAAAAGAAATCCAGATTTCGATATTCTATAAAAAAATCGTTTCCCAGTATCCAATACCAAGGATTGCAATAATGAAACAGATTCCATGCATGTGTACCATCAATTAAGAGATATATCCCTAACGAAAGCAATCCCAATCCCCCTATTGCTCCAACGCCGATTAACATCTGGTCAATACCATATAAAATTGTCCAAACTACAAAAGAACAGAAAAACACTGCCATCCACCGTACCAGCAGATAAAACAACAAAAAAGTTCCTATCTGCAGGTTCCATGGCACATTTCCAAACAAAGACAGCGATTGTATCGACATATTTCGACAAATCCAAATATCGCCTTGGAAATACAAACTGCTGACTGCCAATAATCCACCATAAAACAGAATCGTTACAATACCTGTCCACACCAACAATGCTATCATTTTATAAAAGACATAATTCTCTCTGCCATTGACCGCAGCATACGTCATCCCCCGTAATCCCTGTTTCTGCTCTTCTAACAAAACGGCCGCAAATAAAATACCCGCCCCAAAAACAAAGAAGTGAATTCCCATATCCCCGAAAAACGCTTCTAAAAATGGACTCTCCACAAGTCTTGGTTCTGCATCCAGCAGCCTTGTAAAATCTGCCTTTGTCTGCTCCAAATTCTTTGCCGAAAAAGAATCACTCTGTGCAAATATACTAATCATTCCCATGGAATCTGCCTGCTGCAGCACCGCCTCTACGGATGCATGAAAATTCGAAAGATATTCCTGTTCTTTCTGCACATAAGCTTCTTCATAAGTACTTTCGTTCCAGGTTTCCCACTGCACCTGCTTTTGCTGTACCGTATATAAAAAAGAGCCCATTGCCAGCAAAAATAGTAGAAGGATGCCACCTATTAATTTTTTGTTGTACCATATTTTTTTACATTCTATCCACATATGTATTGCCCCCTGTTTTTATAACAGATGAGTAAGAAAAAATATCACAAAACTATGGTATAGAACTCCATTTCCCACTGCCATTAAGTAATTCCTCCACTTCTAAAATCACCTTTTGTCCATTTAATTTCGTCCCTCCATAGAAAATACCATCCATTCCAAAACTACAGTCCCACATATTTTCATCCGTTACACGACCTAATAATTCTCCAGTTTCATCGTAAAGGCTTAAAGTCCCTGTACTACGGTTAAAAATATATATTCCATATTCATCAACAAAGAAAAAATTTATTCCTAATTCATATACAATTGAGAGTTCTACTTCTGTTCCTGTTTTTAAATCAAACTTATATATTTTTTCATTAGATTCATAGTAGAGCTGCTCATCCACTACAAAATAGCCTTGTAAAGCATCTGCTTTTACCAAAATAATTTCTTCTGTTTGTATATTATAGGCATAGATTCCTGCAACAACTCCTTCACCTTCATATTTTCCTGCTTGAACAAAAATATAGTCACCATATGGCATCATGCGATATACAAGTGTTCTATCTCCCTCTGGCTCAATTAGCACCTCTGTTTCGCCACCTCCTAATGGAATTCGCCTTAGCTTTTGCTCTGATTCACTATTATCTATATAATATACATAATTCTGATGTATACATACATCTGGCAAACTCCATGACATACTTGTTCCACCATCCTCTATAGTAACTGCCATTTCTGCCTTAAATAAAGTCATGTATTTCTCCCAGGAACTTCCATCAGCTTCTACTTTATACAAATTCACATAGTGATTCTCATCATGCCCTACTAAAAATACACTGTCGTCATAATAAAAAACCATATTTCTATAGAATTCTTCTCCATCCGAACTATATCCATTAAACGCTGCATTACAACTATTATCTGTATGATTACAATTTGGACGATTACATAAAACGACAGAAACCTTAGATGCTTTATCATAAAACATAAGACTTCCCTTATTCTGTGATCTTTCTCCCCAGTAATAAATTCCTAAGTCTGAACTAGCAGCCACATTCGAAATATATTCAGGTTGTCCACAAGTAGTACCCAGATTCTCCACCGAATACTTTTCCAAATCTAATCGTTCTTCTTTCAATTCCCCTACTTCTATAATCACTTCTGTGTTTTGTTTTTCTGTGTATTCATTTCTATCTATTCCACATGCTGTAAGCAACATAACCAATAACAGCAATATCCAAATGTTTCCTTTCACCTCAAATGCCCTCCTTCCTATTTGTATTTGCTGATTTTAGTTTATTATATACTTTCCAAAAAAAGAATGACGTTTCTGTGAAGTTCAAAAAAAATTTTAGGTGGAACTTTCTTATGAAAAAATTACGTAACCTTATTTTAATTATGATGTGTAGGATATGTAATTCCTGCACAGATAAATACACGTCTTTTCTTCTGTAAGTAAAAAAGCAAAATTTTCTTCTGACACACCCATTCGCTCTTAAAAAAATTCCAGCAATAAGGTATCTATCTCACGGCTTCTGCCTTCATAATTTGAAATTGCATTTTCCGCACATACCCCGGACAGCCAAAGCCGTCACCTGCTACAATCAGCAGATCCTCTGCCTTTGCTTTGTTACACCACTTCCTCCATCCATACCATTACTGATACCGACTTGTGGTTCACTACACTTGGCAGCAAATACCCGTGACTGGACTCTCACCAGTAAGATTAGTGCCATGCTCGGCACACAAAGAAAAAGCACCTGACTCCTTCGGAGAAATCAGGCACTTTTGATATTTATTCCTGTATAGTTATAGTTAAGTATTCGTAAAGGTCTTCATTTGTTTGAAACATTGTAGTATAAGCAACTACCTCTAGTGATGTGCTATCCCCTGTTATTTCGATGATTGGACTATCGAGTCTGTCTATATAAGGAATAACTGCATATTTTTGATTACCAATAATTAGCCAAACGGCTCCATCTGCTGCATCAGAGTCGCTTGTAAATTCCTCTTTTGTACTTACGATAGAATCACTCTCATAAAGCACAAGCGTTTCTTCGCCATGCTCTAAAACAACAGAAATCGGTAGTTGAATTTCCTCTTTCACATCTATCATAATGGAAGAAGATTTTATTTTTATAGACAAAAAAACAAGAATCCCAATTACTATTACTAAAGCTATAACCCATACACTCATTTTCCTTAATTGTTTTTTCATATACTAACTCCT
>CAYVGA010000016.1:0-25227 GCA_964449855.1 uncultured Lachnobacterium sp. | reverse complement strand
AGTGCGTTATGAGCAGAAAAAATGTAATTGTTTCTAATGTATCAGAAGGCCACGCGAATCCAATCGCTGAACTGGTTCAGTTGGCGTGTAGATTTGACAGTGAGATCATATTAGAGAGTGATAATCGTAGAATTAATGCGAAAAGCATTATGGGAATTATGGCTTTCAATCCAACGGAAGGTATGTCGATCGACATCGTGACAGAAGGTTCAGACGAAGAAGAAGCTGTATTAGCAATTGAAAAATTCTTAGTATGTGAATAGCAATTCATAGGAGGAAACATCATGGCAACAAAGAAAGCAACAACAAAAGCGAAGAAAGCTACTGCAAAAAAAGTAGAAACACCAGTAGTAGAAACACCAGTAGTAGAAACACCAGTAGTAGAAGCTCCTGTAGTGGATACACCAGTAGCAGAAGCTCCTGTAGTTGAAGTGAAAGAAGAAGTAAAAGCTGTTGAAGTTGAAGTAGAAGAAGTTAAGGAAGAAGTGAAAGCTGAAGAAAAAGCACCTGCAAAGAAAGCTGCAACAAAGAAAACTTCTACAAAGAAAGCGGCTGCAAAAGTTGAAACAGCAATTACACTTGAATTTGGCGAATATACAGCAGTTATGACTGATGTTGAAAACAGAGTAAAAGCTCAGTTCGTAGCTGATGGCAACAAAGAAGCTGATATCAAAACATTAAACATTTATGTAAAACCTTTTGAAAACTCAGCTTACTACGTAATCAATGGTGACATTACCGGCCGCGTAGATTTATTCTAAGATGTAGTTATACTACGGTTACATAAGTAAAAAGACATACGGATACCGAATCATTTCATAAAGGATTCAGTATCCGTATTTTTCTTGACATTATAAGAATTATCATGTACAATTAATTTGTTGTTAAACAACTTGCCCAGATAGCTCAGTTGGTAGAGCAAAGGACTGAAAATCCTTGTGTCGCTGGTTCGATTCCGGCTCTGGGCATTTTAAAATTTATGATATGCGGGTGTAGTTCAATGGTAGAACACTAGCCTTCCAAGCTAGATACGTGGGTTCGATTCCCATCACCCGCTTTTTTTAATACAAAAATATAGAAATGAGAGTAACAATTCAGGTGCTGAATAATTAAGAACGAGGGATATTTTGTCCCTCGTTCCTGTATTTTTAGATTATAAGTAAGGAAGAATATCCTCTGTATAGCAGCGAAGTGTTTCACCAACGCTCCAAGCCTGTCCATAACATCCACGTCCATTGTGTGGTGCATTTCCATCAAAGATTTCACAGATAGAACCTACACAGTTGTCGTTTAAGTGAGCAATCATAGGTTCTAACATTTCCAAAGCTTTCTTAGCAGTTTCTGCATTTCTGCCATATACGTTACAATAAGCAGTGATAAATCCACCAGCGATGAAGCCCCATGCAGTACCCTGATGGTAAGCAGCATCACGTTTTGGAAGTGAGCCAACATAGATTGGATGGTAATCTTCATGAGCAGGATCTAAAGAACGAAGACCTACACCAACAAAGAGTTTTTCTTTTACTACGTCAACAACAGATTTTGCTTTGTCAGCATCAAGCATGGTGTATGGAAGTGAAACTGCATAAATCTGGTTTGGACGGATGGAATCATCATAGATGTCTTCGGTGTGGTTTGGATTTACATGACCACAGTCATCATCGATAACGTCATAGAGACAGCCATCTTTTTCGTTCCAGAATTTTTCACAGAAAGAAGTTTTTACTTTTTCTGCTAATTCTGCATAAGCAGAAGTATCTTCACCGAATTTTCCGGCAAGGTCTTCCATAACTTTTAATGCGTTGTACCAAAGTGCACTGATTTCTACCGGTTTGCCGTGGCGAGGAGTTACTACCCAATCGCCTACACGAACGTCCATCCATGTTACCTGGTCGGTACCGCTGCCGGCATGGATAAGTCCGTCATTTTCCATATAGATAGAGAAATCGGTACCTCTTTGGTAAGCGGCACAGATATTCTTTAATGCAGGATAAATCTTTTCCTGAATAAATTTGTGTGCTTCAGCAGTATTGTTGTATTCTAAGTATTTATGTACTGCGTAGAAGTACCAAAGAGAACCATCTACAGTGTTGTATAATGGATCCAGTCCGTTATCCGGGAACATGTTTGGAACCATGCCCATTTCCGGTTCTACATACTGTGCAAATGTAAGGAGAATTTCTTCTGCCTTTTTGAATCTGCCTGTGGATAATACAGAACCTGTGAAAGCGATCATGGTATCGCGTCCCCAGTCAGTAAACCATGGAAGACCCGCAAGTACAGTGGTTAATCCTGTAGATTCTCTATAGGATAATACTTCATTGGTTGCAATTGCTAAAACTTCAGATAATTCATCTTTGCAATCTGCGTTTTTGATTAAAGCATCAAAGAATGTTTTGTTGTCATTTAAGACATCAAATGCAGTATCTGCTGTGATGTCCATACCCCATTTATAAGCTGGGGCATATTCTGGTAAAATGTCGGCAATTACATTGTCACAGTGAATATTTTCTCCGTTTTCTACATGGCAAACGAGAGAAACTTTTTTGCTGCTGTTTGCAGGAACATTAATTTTGATTTTGTAAGGTGTGTAGCAGGTATCTAAACCAGGTACTTCGTTTTCTACTTCAGTTGCAAACTGAAGATCTTCATCAAATTGAACTTCAGATTCGATCAATTCACCTTCGCTTACATGTAAAACAATTTCAACAGAAGGATTGTTTTCCGGGATTAACATAAATCCGGTAGTGTCTGCTAATTTAAACTGGTTAAAAACAAGTGTTTCTTTTGTGCTGCTGTCATTGTGTTCACGGTAGTTCATTAATGGAGTGATGATAAAGTCTGCCGCATCACCTTCGTTGGTAATATCGTAAGCAACAGCCACAGTGTTTTCACCCTGTACCAAAGAAACATATTTCTTTAATGTAACAGCACCTGCTTTATAGGTAAAGCAAACAGTTCCATCATAATCAAAAGAAACTAAATATTTGTTTCCTTCTGTGTAGATTGGTTTACGTGGTACAAAGTCAGAAGCAACGGATACAGTAGAAGGATCTTTGTAAACGTCCGGAACATCATCGGAAGAAACTACTACATTTACTTCCATTTCTTCGCCGGCATGCTGTGCAGCTTCTAAGTTGTAAGTTGCATCATTGCAGCAGAACGCTTCGTTGGTTTTGCTGAATACCAGAAAACGTTCTACAGGAGGATGGAAACTTGCAATCAGGTATCCCTGATGTGTACGGCCTAAACTACCAAGAACGCAGCCACCGGCATATCCTCCGATGCCGTTAGTGATAGCCCATTCTCTTTTGGCATTAGTTTCAAAGTTTTTTAGTTGTTCGTTAGAAAAATGAAAATTCATAACCCACCTCATTTGTTATATATTTTATTATTAAAAACTTTATCTATATTGTAATAGAAGATGGTAGAAAATGCTAGAGTTTTGTGCTATAATGCCAAAGTAGATTTGGAGGTAAGGAATAATGTTAGAAGTATATGTATTTGTTGAAAAGAAAAAAACTTTATTTATGAAGATTCTGACGGTGTTGCTATTTTTGATCGGCTTATATTTTATGTACGCGACACTGGTAGGGTTGTTTATTTTCTTTGCAGTGGCAGTTCCGTTTTTAGCGATTGCATGGTATCTGCATACCAAGCAGGTAGAGTTTGAATACTCGTATTTTGATGGGGATTTTCGTTTTGCAAAAATCTTTAACAAACAGAAACGTAAAGACCTGAGAGGATATGATGTTGAGGACGTAATTGTGATTGCACCGGAAGGGGATCGAAGTTTACATAATTATATGAAGAATCCTCAGGTGAAAACCAGAGATTTATCTTCCGGATATAAAAATGAAGGAAAAGTATATTGTTTGGTTGCGAAGACAGAAGAACGTTATGAAATGACAAAATTCGAACCTGATGATAAATATTTGGATGCAGTTTGCGTAAAATACAGACAGAAAGTAGTTAGATAGTGGTGTAGATATGTTAGAGCTTAAGAATATTTGCTACGAAGTTGAAGTAGAGAATGAATCAAAAGAAATTTTGAGAAATGTGAATTTAACGATTGATGAACATTTTGTGGCAATTACAGGACCAAACGGTGGTGGTAAATCCACCTTGGCAAAGATGATTGCGGGAATTATCCAGCCTACCAGTGGACAGATTCTTTTGGATGGTGAAGATATTACAAATTTAAATATTACAGAACGTGCAAAGAAAGGCATTAGTTTTGCATTTCAGCAGCCGGTACATTTTAAAGGACTTACAGTAAAGGATTTGATTACGATTGCAGCAGGAAAGAAGATGACAATCAATGACATCTGCAGTATTCTTTCGGAAGTAGGTCTTTGTGCAAGGGATTATATTGACCGTGAAATTAACAATAGTTTGTCCGGTGGTGAGTTAAAGCGTATTGAAATTGCCATGATTTTTGCAAGAAGTACGAAAATGTCGATTTTTGATGAACCGGAGGCGGGGATTGACCTTTGGAGCTTTAACAGTTTAATCAAAGTATTTGAAAAGATGCGAGATGAAATTAATGGAACAATCCTTATTATTTCACATCAGGAACGTATTTTGGATATTGCGGACAAGATTATCGTAATTGCTAACGGTGAAATCGAAAAGATTGGTACAAAAGAAGAAATTCTGCCGGGACTGTTATATACCAAGGGTTCCTGCCAGACATTAGTGGACAAGCAGTAAATCATTGTAATAGGCAGGGCTGTTACAAATAATTGTAAAGGAAGAAGATAAAGATGGATTTAATACAGAAAAATCTTTTATCGCAGATTGCAGGTTTGCACGAAGTTCCAGAAGGTGCATATAATATTCGTGCCAATGGCGAAAGCGCTGGAAAGAATACAACTGCGAATATAGATATTGTAAAAAAAGAAGACAAAGATGGTATTGATATTGTTATCAAACCAGGTACGATAAATGAGAGTGTACACATTCCGGTAGTACTTAGTAAAAGTGGTATGCAGGAAGTTGTGTATAATGATTTTTATATTGGAGAAGGTGCGAATGTTACCATTGTAGCAGGCTGCGGTATTCACAATTGTGGCGTAGACACATCAAAACATGATGGTGTGCATACATTTTACATAGGAAAAAATGCAAAAGTAAAATATGTGGAACGTCATTATGGTGAAGGAGATGGCAGTGGAGAAAATATTATGAATCCTGAAACCATTATTCATTTAGAAGAAGGTGCGGTTTTGGAGATGGAAACAACTCAGATTAAAGGAATTGATTCTACAAACCGTATCACCCGTGGAGATTTGGCGGCTGGTGCGACATTGGAAGTAAGAGAAAATCTTATGACACATGGAAAGCAGTTCGCACGTACTGATTTTTCAGTAGATTTAAATGGAGATGGATGCAGTGCCAATATTGTTTCACGTTCTGTTGCGAGAGATGAGTCTTGTCAGGAGTTTTATTCAAATATCAATGGAAACAGTGTATGTACGGGACATAGTGAGTGTGATGCGATTATTATGGACCGGGCAGTGGTGTCAGCGAGTCCTCAGCTTACAGCAGCGAATATTGAGGCCAGCCTGATTCACGAAGCGGCTATTGGTAAAATCGCAGGGGAACAGTTGATTAAGCTTATGACACTTGGTCTTACTGAGGCAGAGGCAGAGGAACAGATTATTAACGGATTCTTGAGATAGAGGAAATAATGTAATTATAAGAAAAGAGTTCCGTTTGGAACTCTTTTTATTACTTTATGATTCATTTTATCATTCATCATTATTTTCAAATTTGATATTGTTTAAGAAACGCATGCGTTCTTCGCGTGTAACGGGTT
Source organism: uncultured Lachnobacterium sp. (assembly GCA_964449855.1). GTDB lineage: Bacteria > Bacillota > Clostridia > Lachnospirales > Lachnospiraceae > Roseburia. Next base: position 19,406 of record CAYVGA010000016.1, on the reverse strand, counting down.
GCATGCCGTATCCTTTCATGTCTTGATTAAAAAGCTTTAAGCATTTTCGGCATAAAGTGCCGAATGTAACGGGAACGCCACAGGCTTCACATACCAGTTTGTTATTCAGTGTTTTTTCTCCGGTAGGTGTTTCTTTGTATTCGATACGGCCTTCCTTAATCCAGCCTTTTACAACACGAAGAGGTAAGTCAAAGAATTCGGCTACCTGATATTCATTTACATCATTGGAACGGATGAACTCTTTTACTTCGTGAAAAAGTAGAATCTCCTGACAGGTTTTACAGTATTCAAAGTTTGAGTTGCGTGGAAGTATGCCGCCACAATATTTGCAATATTTGTAGTTTAAAGGGGTGCTTTTATCATTTATGTTTGGGTTATTATCAAAAATAGATTTCATCTGTTACCTCCGTAAAAATAAATATCTATCGTAATTATTCAGTATTTTCATAATTACGAACATATATCATTATTATACATAATAGGGGTGGGTTATGTCAAAGAAAACTAAACCAATTGCAGTATTTGATTCCGGTGTAGGCGGAATCAGTGTATTAAGAGAATTAGTAAAAATTCTTCCAAATGAAAATTATATCTATTATGGGGATTCCAAGAATGCACCATATGGAATGAAAGATAAGGAAACCGTAAGGCAGCTTACCATAAATGCAGCAGAGTATTTGTTTGCACAGGGGGCAAAAGGTCTGGTAGTGGCCTGCAATACGGCAACCAGTGCAGCGGTGCGTTCCCTTCGGGAACTCTATCCGGATATTCCGATTGTAGGTATTGAACCGGCAGTAAAACCGGCAGCTACCTTAAAGCCAAATTGCAGAGTACTGGTAATGGCAACACCAATGACCATCCGCGAAGAGAAGTTTCGCAACCTAATGGCAAAATATGAAGATATGGCAGAGATTATTCCGCTTCCTTGTCCTGGGCTTATGGACTTTGTGGAACGTGGGGATTTGACGAGTGCAGATTTTAGAAGATATTTGGAAGAACTGCTATTTGTACATCGTATTCATCCGGTGGATTCGGTGGTATTGGGTTGCACGCATTATCCTTTTGCGAGAGATATGATCAAAGAGGTTCTTGGACCGGATGTATTGGTATTTGATGGTGGAGAAGGAACCGCGAGAGAAATGCGCCGTCGTTTGGCAGAAGCAGATTTATTAAATTCTTCTGTGGAGAAAGGAGCTGTAGATTTCCAAAACAGTTTGGAGGATACTAATAAAATAAAATTGTGTGAAATGTTATTAAATTTGTAATAAAAGAGATTGTTTAGATACAGTTAAGGAATTTATTGGAAATATAAAAAAATTATAAAAAATATTCTCATAATTTTAGAAATGTTTTTGAAAATGTACATATGTTTGACACATTTTCTGTATATACTAACACTTGTAAAGGTTGAAATACCTTTACGACATTCCCTTTTTATTATAAACATTTTCATAACTAAACTCCTCGAAAACGGGACACCGCAAGGTGTCCCGTTTTCATGTCAAAGAATCACATATTACATAAATAATTTAATGATAAACGTTAAAAATATATTGATAATCATAATTTTAAGTGTTATTCTAAAGATAGAAAGGGACGAAAAAGGATACAGATCGGATAAGGAGGAGAGAAAATGAAGAAAATCAGTAATTTAGCAAAAAAAATGGATGGAGTAGTGCGATTTTATAAAGGAGTATTGATTTTGACAGAGATAGTGCTGGTGATAATGCTGGTGATAATGCTGGGATTTGAGGATTCATTTTTTGTAAGCGGAAATTTTGATTTTAGCTTGGCGTTTGTTGATTTTCAGTTCGCTGAAGCATACACGCCGGATTTACAGACGATGAAGTTCTATTTTATAGGAATGATGGTACTGGGAATTGTAATTTTAGCGTTTACATATTATGAGGCTGTGATTATTCGCAGAATCATAAAACCAATGACAGAAGAACGTCCATTTGACAGTTCTGTGGCAAAAAATATACGGCTTTTGGCTTGGATAATATTGATTGGAGAAGGAATTTTTTCTGCCTTATATTTTGCTCTAGAAGTTTTTGAATATCACGCCTTTGACTATGAAAATATATTTTTAAGTGATAAAATAATAAGTGTAAGTGCAGATTATGATTTTAATGTAACATTTGTTTGGATATTTTTCGTCGTGTATCTGCTGTCTTACGTGTTCCAATATGGACAGGAATTACAGATTCAGTCAGATGAAACGTTGTAAGAGGTGAGTCATGCCAATCATATTAAGATTAGACAGAGTTATGGCAGATCGAAAAATGTCATTAAATGAACTTTCTGAAAAAGTAGGTGTAGCAAATGTCAATTTATCTAAGTTGAAGAATGGGAGGGTGAGTGCGATTCGTTTTTCAACACTGGAGGCAATTTGTGATGTGTTAGATTGTCAGCCGGGGGATATTTTGGAATATCAGAGAGAAGAAAATTGAGGAATTTTTACATTAATATTCTTACAGTTTTTGTATAAATATGTGCAATGCACATGCGATGTATTGACAATATTTTTGATGGATAATATAATATAGTAAAGAAGATTGGAGGCGATATTATGGGAACAACAAATTTAACAATGAGAATTGATGCAGATATAAAAGCAAAACTACAAGAATTAATGTCTGATTTGGGTTTGGATATGACAACATTTTTTACTATGGCGGCAAAACAGGCAATTAGAGAGCAGCGTATTCCATTTGAAGTATCAAGAGAAGTTCCGAGTGCTGATACAGTGGAAGCATTCAGAGAAGTGGAGGAAATGAAGAAAAATCCATCAATGATTAAATCATACAGTTGTTTTGCAGAGATATTAGAGGAGATTGAATCCGAATGTACAGAATAGTTGCTACTGGGAAGTTTAAGAAAGATTTAAAGACGATTATCAAGCGTGGATATAATATGAAATTAATGGATGATGTCATTACAAAGCTTTCTAATGGGGAGAAACTTCCAGAAAAAAATAGAGACCATGCTTTAGCTGGAAATTATGTAGGAAAAAGAGAATGCCATATAACACCAGATTGGTTGCTGATATATGAAATTGATGATGGAAATTTATTTTTATATTTAACAAGAACAGGCACACATTCAGATTTATTTAATAAGTAGTATAATAGGAATAAAAAACAGTCATGTAGTATTACATGACTGTTTTCGATTATAAGTAAAGATTATGCGTTTTCTACATTTTTGGTAGCCACGATATCTACGCCCGTGCCGGCAACGTCGGCGAGTAATACATCCCCAATTGCAACCGGTGCTTTAGCAACAACATCTTTTAATGCGTTCGTGACATCAAAGATTTTTCCTTTTGGAATATCTGCGGCTGTTTTGCAGGATACCATAGGTGCTACGCCGCCTTCTACGATTACAGAGGAAGTAACGATACGTGTCGGATTGGTGACTTCTTTGCGAGCGTAAGCATCACCTTTTGGACAGGTGTTGCCTGTAACTGCAGTAACTTCTCCATTTTCGATGGTAACTGTGAGTGGGCATCCCAAAGGACATCCGATACAGATTAAGTCTCTATTTTCCATGTCTATGCCTCCTCTAATGTAATGGTAATCTTGTCAAGGTCAGGATATTCGGCAAGTTTTGCTTTGGTCAGGATAACCTGTTCCATTTCTCCCGGTGCCATAACAGGACGTTTGCGTTTGTTGATGAGTTCGTTGTCAAAGTATGTACAGATCGCATAGCCTTTGTATACGTCTGCGACACGGAAACGAACGGTAAGTGTGTCATCCATTTCGGTTGGACGGATGGTAGCAGGTACCGTATAGCGTACGCCGCCTTCCGGATAAATCTTAATTTCTTTTGCTTCTGCATTCTTACCGTTTTTGATATAGTTTGCAGCGTTCTTGCCGGCAGTAGCAGCTTCCTGGGAAACATAGTCTACGAGGTCGTGTACATGTAGTACGTTACCGCAGGCAAAGATACCATCGATATTGGTTTCTAAGCTGTCATTTACTACCGGACCGGAAGTAATAGGTGAAAGTTCTACACCTGCACTTCTGGATAATTCGTTTTCCGGGAGAAGACCACAGGAAAGAAGTAAGGTATCACATTCGTAACGGATTTCGGTACCCGGGATAGGTTTTCTATCCGGACCAACCTGTGCGATGGTAATCGCTTCTACACGTTCTTTTCCTTCGATATCTATAACCGTGTGGCTGAGTTTCAAAGGAATACCGAAGTCGTCCAGACACTGTACGATATTTCTCTTTAAGCCGCCGGAGTATGGCATGAGTTCTGCAACTACTTCAACTTTAGCTCCTTCTAGGGTCATACGGCGAGCCATGATAAGGCCGATGTCGCCGGAACCTAAGATGACACATTTTCTACCTGGCATGAAGCCTTCCATATTTACAAGTCGCTGTGCAGTACCGGCAGAGTAGATGCCGGCAGGACGATAACCTGGGATGTTAAGCGCGCCACGGCTTCTTTCACGGCAGCCCATAGCAAGGATGATGGCTTTGGCCTGAATCTGGAACATGCCGTCTTCGCGGTTCATGGCAGTAACGACTTTGTCGTCGTTGATATCCATAACCATTGTATTTAATTTGTATTCAATATTTCTCTCATATACCTGAGCTGCAAAACGGGCTGCATATTCAGGGCCGGTTAATTCTTCTTTGAAGGTATGTAAACCAAATCCGTTGTGGATACACTGGTTTAAAATACCGCCAAGTTCTTTGTCACGTTCGATAACTAAAATACTTTCAATTCCATTGTCTCTGGCTGAGACAGCAGCGGCAAGACCGGCAGGACCGCCACCAACGATTACTAGGTCATAATTCTTCATGATGCGTCCTCCTTAAATATTTTTATTGGTGCCTACGATAAAGGTAGATTTGCCACCATTCTTTGTGATTTCATTCATTTCCATAGGAACTTCGCGAGCGAGGATTTCCATGGTTCTTGGAGAACAGAAACCTGCCTGGCAACGTCCCATACCGGCACGTGTACGGCGTTTTACACCATCAAGTGAGCGAGCACCAAGTGGACGGTGGATTGCATCTAAGATTTCACCTTCGGAAATCATTTCACAACGGCAGATGATATTACCGTATGCCGGATTTTCTTTGATAAGGGCATTTCTTTCTTCCATGGTGAGTGTTTCCGGATTTAAGATGCCTTTTCTGGTTGCTTTAAAGTTTTCTTTTTTGTTTAATTCTAAATTAGAAGCAATCATTTCTGCTAAGTATTCGCCAATGGCAGGTGCAGAAGAAAGACCCGGAGATTCGATACCGGCAGCATTGTAGAAGTTTTTCGCATCTTCTGCTTCACCGATGACGAAGTCTCCGTCTGCTTCGTGTGCACGAAGTCCGGCAAAACTTGTGATTACCTGACGAAGTGGTACATTTTTTACAGAAAGAGCTGCAGTTGGTCCTAAAGAATCTAAGTATTTCTGAGTTGTATTTACGCCTTCTTTGTCTTCGATATCTGAAGCGGTAGGGCCAACTAAAAGATTACCATGTACAGTTGGTGAAACCAATACACCTTTTCCCATTTTGCTCGGGAGCTGGAAGATGGTCTGATTTACATGGCATCCTGCCTGTTTGTCCAAAAGCATGTATTCACCCTTACGAGCAATGATGTTTAATTTTCTTTCGCTAACCATATTGTTGAATACGTCAGCATATACGCCGGCAGCATTTACTACGGCTTTTGCTTCGTAGGTATCTTTATTTGTTGTAATTACATATCCATTTTCGATTTTTTTGATATTTTCTACTTTTGTATTTAAGAAAAATTCAACCCCATTTTCAAAAGCGTTTTCTGCAAAGGCCATGGTCATATGGAATGGACAAACAATGGCACCGGTTGGAGCGTGGAATGCGGCTACAACATCGTCGCTTAAGTTTGGTTCCATGGCAATGAGTTCTTCGCGGTCTAAGATACGGCATCTTGGAACTCCGTTTGCCTTTGCTTTTTCTAATAAATCTTCTAAACCTGCAGGATCCTGTTCTTTGGTACAAACGACCAAAGATCCATTTCTCTTAAATGGAATGTCTAAATCTTTGGACAACTGATCCATCATTTCGTTACCGCGAACATTTAATTTTGCTTTTAATGTTCCTGGTTTTGCGTCAAACCCTGCGTGGATAATGGCACTGTTTGCTTTGGATGTGCCACAGCAAACGTCTTCTTCACGTTCGATGACACATGCTTTTACATCGTATTTGGAAAGCTCTCTTGCGATAGCACTTCCGATGACGCCGGCGCCAATAATCGCTACATCGTACATCATAAGTAAACTCCCTTCTCAATATCATTTGTTTTTAAACTATGTTTTGACATTCTGATCTTTATAATTATAGCATTTCTGACAGAAAATGAAAAGATATACTGAGATTGTTGAAATTGATTAGTAACAGTTCAGCCTTAGGCTGACTGTTACTAAATTCCAAAATGAGATATTACTATAACTTGCAATGGAAGTTATGTTGTGTTAGAATGGAAAAAGTTTTTAGAGGTGTCCGATTTATTGGTCGGATAGGTTTGGAGGATATATGCCAAAGTCAGAAAATCAAAAACAAAAACTATTACAGATTGCAAAATATTTGATGGAACATACAGATGAGCATCATGCGGTATCCACCCCGCAGTTGATTGCACACCTAAATTCTCTTGGAATCAAAGCAGAAAGAAAAAGTATCTATAATGATATTGATACCTTGAATGAGTTTGGAATGGATATCATCCGTTCAGACGAACATCGCGGTGGTTATATGCTTGCGAGCCGTCCGTTTGAATTGGCAGAGGTAAAACTTCTGGTGGATTTGGTGCAGTCATCCAAGTTTATTACAGAGAAGAAATCGAGAGAATTAATCGGAAAACTGGAGACATTAGTCAGCAGGTACGATGCAAAGGCAATGGGACGTCAGGTGGAAATTATCGGACGGAGCAAAACACATAATGAAAATATCTATTATAATGTAGATATGATTCATACTGCGATTTCTCAAAATGTGAAAGTTCGTTTTCAGTATTTTGATTGGGATATGCATAAAAATATGCAGCTTCGCCATGAGGGTGCGTTTTATGAAGTAAGTCCATGGAAACTGACCTGGGATGATGAAAATTATTACTTAATTGCGTTTGATGAAAAAGCAGAGAAAATGAAACATTATCGCGTGGATAAGATGCAGAATGTGACAGTGACAGAAAGGGCAAGAGCCGGCAGACAGGTGTTTGATGAAATGGATATGCCGGAGTATGATAAAAAAACGTTTGGGATGTTTGCAGGGGAAGAAAAAACGGTACGTCTGCGTTGTCATACATCTATGATTGGAGTTATGGTGGATACGTTTGGCATGGATGTATCGATTCGTCCGGATGGAGAAGAGTATGTTATGGTGCGCATGGATGTTGCGGTTAGTCCGCAGTTTTTTGGCTGGCTGACGGGACTTGGCACACGTGTGCAGATTGTGACACCGGAAGAAGTAAAGGAAGAATACAAGGAGTATTTGAAGAATATTGTTTCCTGTTATGAGATAAAGTAGATTTTTAAACTATAGAGGAGAGAAAGATGAGTTTACCAAAAGACCCTGTAATGCTGCTTAGTGTAGTGAATACAAAATTAAGAGACTATTATTCGAATTTGGAAGATTTAGCGGCAGCAGAAGATACAACAGCAGAAGAAATCTGCAAAAAATTAGCAACAATTAATTATGTATATGATAAGGAACAGAATAAATTTGTATAAAGGAGAAAGTGATGCAGACAAGCTGTGATTTTTGTGCTTACAATGAATATGATGAAGAGGACGAATGTTATTACTGTTCTGTGAATATGGATGAAGATGACATGGCACGTTTCATTCAAAGTAGTTACAAACATTGTCCATATTATAAATCAGCAGATGAGTACCAGATAGTTCGTCACCAGATGTAATTATAAAATCTTTATAAAGATTAGTAAAGTTCATGCTCAAAATGTTGATTTCACCAGCACTTTTCTTTATAATGATTTATTACACAATACTAAAAATGGAGGAAAGATGAGTAATTTAAACGATTTTAATGCCCCGGAATTTGGACCGGAAAATAACAGTCCAAATGGGAATGGAAATAACAATGGAAACCATAATGGCAATCCGAATGGGAATAATGACAATAACAACAATGGTCCAAAGAAACCAAATGGACAAAGTGCACTTGTTTTTCTTATGTTTACATTAGTGGCACTTTTGATTATGTCATTTTTTACGAACAGACGTGAAACTATGAGTACAAAAGAAACGTCTTATACGGAGTTTCTGCAGCAGTTGGAAGAAGGTAATGTAGCCACTGTAGAATACGATATGTACCAAATCAATTATACGCTGGTAGAGGAAGAAAAAGATTACAAAATCACCTACTACACAGGGTATATTGAAGATCCGGAATTGGTGGATGAAATCAAAACGATGAAAACCAAAGAAGGAGAATTGGTAGAGGTGAAAGCGGCCGTGCCGGATACCACTTCTTCTATGATTATGGAAGTAGTTGGCTGGGTACTGCCACTGGTACTTATGTGGGTGCTGCTTGGCTTTTTGATGCGCAAAATGGGCGGAGGAGCCATGGGTGTAGGCAAGACTACTGCAAAAGTGTATGTAGAGACGTCTACAGGTGTTACTTTTAAAGATGTAGCAGGACAGGATGAGGCAAAAGAAACCTTACAGGAAATGGTAGATTTCCTGCATCATCCGGAAAAATACAAGGAAATTGGCGCGAAACTTCCAAAGGGTGCTCTTTTGGTGGGACCTCCGGGTACTGGTAAGACTCTTTTGGCAAAAGCGGTTGCAGGAGAAGCTGGTGTGCCGTTTTTCTCATTGGCAGGTTCTGACTTTGTGGAAATGTTCGTTGGTGTAGGTGCATCCCGTGTAAGAGATTTGTTTAAAGAAGCACAGAAGATGGCACCATGTATCATTTTTATCGATGAAATTGATGCGATTGGCAAGAGCCGTGACAGCAGCCGATATGGCGGCGGCAACGATGAACGTGAGCAGACATTGAATCAGCTTCTTGCAGAAATGGATGGTTTTGATACTTCTAAGGGTATTTTAATCTTAGCAGCAACGAACCGTCCGGAAGTATTAGATAAAGCCCTGCTTCGTCCAGGCCGTTTTGATCGACGTGTCATTGTAGATAAGCCGGACTTAAAGGGACGTTTGGAAACCTTAAAAGTACATTCCGAAGATGTAGCAATGGATGAAACTGTAGATTTGGATGCATTGGCACTTGCTACTGCAGGTTTGGTAGGTTCCGACCTTGCAAATATGATTAACGAAGCTGCAATTCTGGCGGTAAAAGCCGGACGTAAATTTGTAAATCAGCATGATTTATTTGAAGCTTTTGAATTGGTAGCCGTAGGCGGTAAAGAGAAAAAAGACCGTGTGATGGGTGAGAAAGAACGCAAGATTGTGGCTTATCATGAGGTTGGCCACGCACTTGTATCCGCATTACAGAAAGATGCAGAACCGGTGCAGAAGATTACCATTGTACCACGTACAATGGGAGCACTTGGCTATACCTTGCAGACACCGGAAGAAGAAAAATATCTGGAAACCAAGGAAGAGCTGATTTCCAAGATTACAACGTATATGGCCGGACGTGCAGCGGAAATGCTTCAGTTTAATTCTGCAACCAGCGGTGCGGCAAATGATATTGAAAATGCAACCAAGATTGCACGTGCAATGATTACCATGTATGGTATGTCTGACCGTTTTGGTATGATGTGTCTGGCAACAGTGGAACATCAGTATTTAAGTGGCGGAGCAGGTCTTATCTGTGGCGAGCATACAGCATCTCAGATTGATGAAGAAGTACTTTCTGTGATTAATGAATGTTATCAGCGTGCATATACCATGCTGGAAGAAAACAAAGAGATTTTAGATAAGATTTCCGAACATCTTTTTGAAAAAGAAACGATTACAGGTAAAGAGTTTATGCAGATGTTCCGTGAGATGAAAGGCATTCCGGAACCGGAAGAAGCTGGAGAAAAACCTGCGATTTCAGAAGAGAAACCGGATGAGTTTCTTGAAGTGCTTATGGAAATGACAGAGGCACAGAAAGCCGCAGAAAAAGAAGACGGCAATTTAAAAGAATTGCGGGATGATTATTTTGAGGAAGACTAATGTGCTAAAAATATACCGGCAGAATTTTTGAAAAGACAGTTCTGCCGGAAAGAAAGTAATAGAGGATTCATATGTTTGATATACAGGATGAATTAAAAAAACTCCCGGATTTACCGGGAGTTTATATTATGCATGACAAAACAGATGCGATTATTTATGTTGGAAAAGCAGTCAGCCTGCGAAAACGTGTCCGGCAGTATTTTCAGCCGAGTCACAACGAGGGAATTAAGAAAAAACAGATGGTGGAGCATATCGAGCGTTTTGAGTATATCATTACGGACTCGGAATTAGAGGCATTGGTATTAGAATGTAACCTTATCAAAGAGCATACGCCAAAATACAATACCATGCTGCGAGATGATAAGAGTTATCCTTATATTCGAGTAACGGTTCATGAGGATTTTCCCCGTGTATTGTTTTCACACGAGATGAAGAAAGATAAGTCGCGTTATTTTGGCCCATATACCAGTGCAGGTGCGGTAAAGGATACGATTGATTTAATTAATAAAATTTATGGGCTTCGAACCTGTAACCGTAATCTTCCACGAGATATCGGAATGGAACGAGCATGTCTCAACCATCATATCCATCAATGTGATGCACCATGTCAGGGATGCATCAGCAAAGAAGAATATGCAAAAAAAGCAGCAGGTGTTTTGGAATTTTTAAATGGAAATTATGCACCTGTGATTAAGAATTTAGAAGAAAAAATGAATCAGGCATCTATGGACTTGGAATTTGAAAAGGCCATTGAATACCGTGATCTATTGTCGAGTGTAAAGCAGATTGCACAGAAACAGAAAATCACGCATACGGATGGGGAGGATAAGGATATTATTGCACTTGCAGCAGATGATGTAGATGCAGTGGTACAGGTGTTTTTTATTCGCAGCGGCAAATTAATTGGCAGAGACCATTTTCATGTGCGTGTGGGAACAGAGGAAACCCAAGCGGATATTCTGGCAACGTTTATTAAGCAGTTTTATTCCGGAACACCATTCATTCCAAGAGAAATTCTTATTCAAGAGTCCATTGAAGAGGCACATATTGTAGAAGAGTGGCTTGGAAAGAAACGCGGACATAAAGTGAGTATTCGCACACCGCAAAAAGGCATGAAAAATAAGCTGGTGGAGTTGGCGACGCGTAATGCACAGATGATTTTGGACCAAGACAAAGAAAAAATCAAACGTGAAGAAGGCCGTACGATAGGTGCGGTAAAAGAAATTGAAGAACTTCTCGGCATGAAGGATTTAAACCGAATGGAGGCATTTGATATTTCAAATATCAATGGATTTGAAACCGTAGGTTCTATGATTGTATACGAAAAAGGAAAGCCAAAACGAAGTGACTACCGTAAGTTCAAGCTGCGTACGGTTACAGGGCCGGATGATTATGCATCCATGTATGAGGTTCTTACAAGACGTTTCCGTCATGGTATGGAAGAAATGAATCAGTTAGAAGAACAGAATCTGCCGGAAGAAATCGGTTCTTTTACGCGTTTTCCGGATATCATTATGATGGACGGCGGACGCGGACAGGTGAATATTTGTTTGCAGGTATTAGAAGAATTGGGCTTATCGATTCCGGTCTGTGGTATGGTAAAAGACGATAACCATCGTACACGAGGGCTGTATTATAACAATGTAGAGATTCCAATTGATCGTCATGGAGAAGCGTTTAAATTGATTACACGTATTCAGGATGAAGCACACCGGTTTGCGATAGAATATCATAGAAGTCTTCGCAGTAAATCGCAGGTAAAATCAGTCTTAGATGATATTCAAGGTATTGGGCCGACAAGGCGGAAAGCACTTATGAAAAAATTTCAATCTTTGGAAAATATCCGAAATGCTACGATAGAAGAATTGGCACAGACGGATGGAATGAATCAGAAAGCGGCAGAGTCGGTATATCGTTTTTTTCACTCCGCTGATTGGCATGGAGAGAACAGTAACAATATAATTTTTAGGGATTAGGTGAGGTACAAGATTGAACTGAATTTCGGATTATGATAAAATAGTGTTAGACATTTTTACGTGCCAAAGTGCGCATAGGAGGAGCGAAACATGAACAAGAATGAGGTTAGTGTTTCAAAATTAATGACACAGCTGGATTTAAAAGAATATACCGATGGTTTGGATTTAAAAAAAAGAAAAATCCAGACAATTGAACTCAATCGTCCGGGATTGCAGTTGACAGGATACTTTCAGCATTTTAACAGTTCACGTGTACAGATTATTGGAAATGTGGAATATTTCTATACAAAACAGCTAGAGGATGAAAAACGTTTGGAGATTTACAGAGAATTGTTAAGTTATGACATTCCTTGTATTATTTTCAGTCGAAATCATGTACCGGATGAAGATTTTATTCGTATCGCAGAGGAAAACGGGATTCCGGTGTTAGGAACAGGAAAGTCGACATCCAGTTTTTCGGCAGAGCTGATTCGTGAATTGAGTGAACTTTTGGCACCATGCATTACGATTCATGGTGTTTTGGTCGACGTATATGGTGAAGGGGTTCTAATTACCGGAGAAAGCGGAATTGGTAAGAGTGAAGCGGCGTTGGAATTGGTACGACGTGGACACCGTCTGGTATCCGATGATGTTGTTGAGATTCGTAAAATTGATGATCACACCTTAGTGGGCACTGCACCAAATGTGACCAGAAACTTTATCGAACTTCGAGGTATCGGTATTGTAGATGTAAAAACACTGTATGGTGTAGAGTGTATCAAAGAAAAACAGGTGATTGATTTGGTTGTCCGTCTGCAGGAGTGGAAAAAGGATGCAGAATTTGACCGTATGGGATTGGAAGATGAATACATTGAGTATTTAGACAATCAGGTTGTATGTCATTCCGTGCCGATCCGTCCGGGGCGAAATCTGGCAGTTATCTGTGAAACAGCTGCAGTTAACCACCGACAGAAGAAGATGGGTTATAATGCAGCACAGGAACTTTACCGCAGGGTGCAGGAGAATCTGGTAAAGAGCCGCAATCAGGAAGAATAAGATTTAGAATCGTAACTATGAAGGTACTGAATAGTTACGGAGTCAGAAATAAATATAGAAATGGAGATTTATTTAAGATGGAAAGAAAAAATGCATGGACAAAATATCCACAGGGAGAAAAAAGAGATGCGGTATTCGCGTTTGCAGAAGAATATCGCAAATTTATCAGTACATGTAAAACAGAACGTGAATGTACCACATATGTATATAATTTGGCAAAAGAAGCTGGTTTCATAGATTTGGATGAAGCCATTGCAAATGGTACAGCGTTAAAAGCCGGTGATAAAGTAATGGCAAACAATATGGGAAAAGGTCTTGCGATGTTTATTCTTGGTGAAAAGAGCATGGAAGAAGGTATGAACATTCTTGGTGCACATATTGACTCTCCACGTATTGATTTAAAACAGGTGCCATTATTTGAAGATACCGAAATGGCTATGTTAGATACACATTACTATGGGGGAATCAAAAAATACCAGTGGGTAGCACTTCCACTAGCTTTACATGGTGTTATCTGCAAAAAAGATGGTACAATCGTAAATGTAAATATTGGTGATAAAGCAGGCGATCCTGTATTTGGTATTACCGATTTACTCATCCATCTTTCCGCAGAACAGTTGGAGAAGAAAGCTGCAAAGGTTATTGAAGGAGAAAGCCTTGACCTTCTCATTGGAAGTATTCCGGTAGAAGAAAAAGAAGATAGTGATGAAAAAATCAAAGACAAAGTAAAAGCAAATATCTTGAATATATTAGAAGAAGCTTATGGTATTGATGAAGCAGATTTTCTTTCAGCAGAAATCGAAGTAGTACCGGCAGGTGATGCAAGAGACTATGGTTTTGACCGTAGTATGATTATGGGTTACGGACATGACGACAGGGTATGTGCATGGCCATCCTATAAAGCAATGTTGGAGGTAGATGTACCAACATATACAAGTGTATGTCTCTTAGTGGATAAAGAAGAAATCGGCAGCGTAGGCGCAACCGGTATGGAGTCCAGATTTTTTGAAAACTGCGTAGCAGAAGTGATGAACTTAGCCGGCTACTATTCGGAACTTGCAGTACGTCGTGCATTAAAGAATTCTAAAGTGCTTTCATCTGACGTATCCGCAGCATTTGATCCAAACTTCCCATCTGTAATGGAAAGAAAGAATTGTGCTTATTTTGGAAATGGACTTGTATTTAACAAATATACAGGTAGAGCTGGAAAAGGCGGTTCAAATGATGCAAATCCGGAATACTTTGCAAAATTGCGTCATATTATGGATACAAATGAAGTAGCATTCCAGACATCAGAACTTGGTAAAGTAGACCAGGGCGGCGGTGGAACCATCGCTTACATCCTTGCAAACTATGGTATGAATGTTATCGATAGTGGTGTAGCCGTTCTGAATATGCATGCACCTTGGGAAATTATCAGTAAAGTAGATTTATACGAAGCATTCAGAGGATATGTAGCATTCTTAAAAGAAGCATAAAAAAGGAAAATTTTATATGTATACAGATTTTTATAATAAATTACAGGAAATTGTTTCAAAAGAATCAATTTTGTTGGATGAACCAATGAGCAGACATACGACATTTCGTATTGGAGGCAATGCCGATATGTTTGTTTCGCCGGAAATTGCACAGGTTCCGGCGATTATCACATTGGCAAGTGAGTATCAGGTTCCGGTTACTATTATTGGGAATGGCAGTAATCTGCTGGTAGGTGACAAAGGGATTCGCGGATTGGTTCTTTCTTTTGGAAAAGAAGCCGATGAAGTGCGGGTGGAAAAACCAATACAGGAAGATGGTGCAGCAGTAGATGGTGTCTGTATTACCGCTGGCGCGGGTGCACTGCTTTCCAAAATTGCCGCGGAGGCATTGAAAAACAGTTTAACAGGATTTGAATTTGCGGCCGGTATTCCGGGAACGTTGGGCGGTGCTTTGGTAATGAATGCAGGTGCGTATGGCGGTGAAATGAAAGATGTATTGGTAAGTGCAAAAGTTTTGACCAAAGAGGGAGAAATTGTAGAACTTTCAGCAGAAGAGTTGGAACTTTCGTACCGTCATAGCTGTATTCCGGAAAAAGAATATATTGTGCTGGAAGCCACGATTGCATTGGACTATGGATATGAGGCAGCTATTCGTGAGCAGATGGTAGATTTTCGTAATCGCCGTGTAGATAAACAGCCTTTGGAATATCCAAGTGCGGGAAGTACCTTTAAACGTCCGGAAGGATATTTTGCAGGAAAGCTGATTCAGGATGCAGATCTTCGTGGTTACACGGTAGGCGGAGCACAAGTATCGGAGAAACACTGTGGTTTTGTTATCAACAAAGGTGGAGCGACTGCGGCAGATGTATGTAAACTTATTGCAGATGTAAAAGCGATTGTATATGAGAAGTTTCAGGTTGAAATGGAACCGGAAGTAAAGATGATAGGAGAGTTTTCGTGAATCTTATAATAGTAACAGGAATGTCAGGTGCTGGAAAAAGTACAGCTATGAAAATGATGGAAGATATGGGATATTTTTGTGTGGACAATCTTCCGGTGGAATTTTTTGACAAATTTGTAGAGCTTTTTTCGGGTACAACCCATATGGCACAGAAAAATATTGCACTTGGAATGGATATTCGAAGCGGGGAATCTTTGGATATTTTAAAAGTAGCTTTGAATCATTTGGATAGGGATGAAATTCATTATGAAGTTTTGTTTTTGGATGCGTCTGATTCCGTACTGGTAAAACGTTACAAGGAAACACGCCGCATTCATCCGCTGGCAAATGGCGAACGTATTGAAAAGGGATTGATATGTGAACGTGAAAAGATTCGTTTTTTGCGTGAACATGCAGATTATATTATTGATACAAGTACCCTGCTTACCAGAGAGTTGAAAGTGGAGCTGGAGCGTATTTTTATTCATGATGAAGAATATAAAAATATGATGATTACCATTTTGTCATTTGGCTTTAAGTATGGGATACCATCGGACTCAGACATAGTAATGGATGTGCGTTTTTTGCCAAATCCATACTATGATGTAGAGCTTCGTCCAAAGACAGGAAATGATATTGAAATTCAGGAATTTGTTATGAAATATGCGGAGGCAACACAGTTTATTGATAAGCTGGAAGACATGGTACAGTTTTTGATTCCACAGTATATTGATGAAGGAAAGAATCAGTTGGTGATTTCCATTGGCTGTACAGGTGGAAAGCACCGTTCGGTAACTTTGGCAAATGAATTGTTCAAACGATTGGATAGAGAAGACCGCGAATATGGTCTAAAGATTGAGCATAGGGATTTGACAAAGGATGCTCTAAGAGGGAAATAAAATGTCTTTTTCAAGTGATATCAAGGAAGAACTGGCGCGTCAGCACAGTAAGGCCGAGCATTGTCAGGTTGCAGAACTTGCAGCTATGATTATGCAGGAGGGGCGCATCACGATGCATCCATATGGTTTGTCGTTTGAGACAGAAAATCCAATTCTTTTGGAAAAGTATGCGATTTTGTTACGCTCTGCGTTTCAGATTGATGTATCCAAGCCACTTGAAAGTACAGACTGCCAACGAATTGTAGAGGCGATACAAGGATTGTATCTGGAGAAGACTTGTTGTAAGCGTGCTTTTATCAGAGGTGCGTTTATGGCTTCTGGCTCTATGAGTAACCCCAATAAGGCCTATCATTTCGAAATTGTCTGTAGGACACCGGAACAAGCATCAAGGCTTCAGGAACTCATGCGGGAGTTTGAAACGGATCCAAAGATTATAGAACGGAAAAACCATTATGTAGTATATTTAAAAGATGGTTCTCAGATTGTGGATATGTTAAATGTTATGGAGGCATATGTTTCCTTAATGAATCTGGAAAACGTACGTATACTGAAAGAGATGCGAAATTCTGTCAATCGCAAAGTGAATTGTGAGACAGCCAATATTGGAAAAACCGTAACTGCGGCAGTAAAGCAGATTGCGGATATCGAATTAATTCGCGATACCGAAGGATTAGACAGCCTGCCAATTCCACTTAGGGAAATGGCAAAAATAAGATTGGAATATCCCGAAGCACCACTTAAGGATTTGGGACAGTATTTAAATCCGCCAGTAGGAAAATCCGGAATTAACCACAGGCTGCGAAAGCTGGCGGTAATCGCAGAGTCTATTCGAGAAGAAAGAGGAATGAAGTAATACAAGTGTAACTGTAAAAAAGCAGAACAGTTGCGGACTAAGGGAGATAGTTATGACAAAGGAAATTACAGTAAATACATCCTCCGTGTACGATCCTCGTGCACTAGCAGAATTAGTAGGACTGGCAAATGAATTTTCAAGTAGAATTTACATTGATATGGAAAGCCGTCGTATTAATGCAAAAAGTATTATGGGAGTCATGGGTTTGGGATTAGACTGTGACAAAGTGATTATAATTGAAGCTGAAGGGGAAGATGAGGGCGCAGCGATAGCGGCAGTAACAGAGTTCTTAACCAAATAGCGAGGTAAAAAAGATGGGCGAGAAGAAATTATTATTTGTATTTAATCCAAAGTCAGGAATGGGATTGATTAAAAATCACTTGTTGGATATTGTAGACATTATGGTAAAAGCAGGATATGAACCAACCGTTTATCCAACACAGGCAAGAGGTGATGCTACACGCAAAGTACGTAAAGATGGTGCAGAATATGACCGCATTGTGTGTAGTGGCGGTGATGGAACATTGGATGAAGTGGTAACAGGTATGCAGGAGGCAAATCTTTCTATACCTTTGGGATATATTCCGGCAGGTAGTACGAATGATTTTGCACGTACCTTAGGAATTCCAAGTGATATGGTAAAAGCGGCTGAAATTGCAGTTGGTGAGCATGTTTTTCCGTGCGATGTTGGGCAGTTTAACGATGACACGTTTATCTATATTGCAGGTTTTGGTATTTTTACAGAAATTTCTTATGAGACACCACAGCAGCTAAAAAATGTATTTGGACATGCTGCTTACATTTTATCTGCAGCAAAGAGTCTTGCGTCTATTCCAAGTTATTTGATGCAGGTAGAAGCAAATGGAGAGATGATTCAGGATAAATTTATTTATGGAATGATTACCAATTCAATTTCTGTAGCAGGATTTAAAGGATTAACCGGTAAGAATGTAAAGCTGGATGATGGAGAATTTGAAGTAACACTTGTAAAGACTCCGACGAATCCAATTGAATTAAACGAGATTATTGCGTATTTGACGGGGATTTTACCGGAAACGAAAATGGTATATACATTTAAATCGAGTCATATCCAGATTCGTTCGAGATCCAGTGTTTCATGGACGATGGACGGTGAGAATGGCGGAGAACATTGGAGTGTTGATATCCAAAATCACCATCAGGTTTTAAATATTCTTACGAAAGAAACCGAAAAAGAAATCGAAAAAGAAGCTGAAAAAACGGATATAGAATCGGAAACAGAAGAATAATACTTTCTTTTTTGCTCAAAATGTACTATAATTATTAGAAACTAATTTGTATTAAATACATTAAATTTAGGAGGTAACACATGTTAGTATCAGCAAAAGAAATGCTTGACAAAGCAAAAGCTGGCCACTATGCAGTTGGACAGTTCAACATTAACAACTTAGAATGGACAAAAGCTATCTTGTTAACAGCACAGGAATTAAACTCACCAGTTATCCTTGGTGTATCTGAAGGTGCTGGAAAATACATGACAGGCTTCAAAACAGTAGCAGCTATGGTTAAGGCTATGGATGAAGAACTTGGAATCACAGTTCCTGTAGCTCTTCACTTAGATCACGGCTCATATGACGGATGCTACAAATGTATCAAAGCTGGATTTACATCTATCATGTTCGACGGCTCACACTTCTCAATTGAAGAAAACGTTGAAAAAACAAAAGAACTCGTAGCAGTAGCTCATCAGTTAGGATTATCTATCGAAGCAGAAGTTGGTTCTATCGGTGGAGAAGAAGACGGTGTAGTAGGTGCTGGTGAATGTGCAGATCCAGATGAATGTAAAGCTATCGCTGATCTTGGTGTAGATATGCTTGCAGCAGGTATCGGTAACATCCATGGAAAATATCCAGAAAACTGGGCTGGTCTTAGCTTCGAAACACTTGATGCTATTCAGGCTAAAACAGGCACAATGCCATTAGTTCTTCACGGTGGTACAGGTATCCCAGAAGATATGATCAAAAAAGCTATCGACCTTGGCGTTGCAAAAATCAACGTTAACACAGAATGTCAGTTAGCATTTGCTGCAGCTACACGTACATATGTAG